>NZ_NHSD01000319.1 GCF_016653255.1 Rhodobaculum claviforme | reverse complement strand
GCAATTGACAGCGCTGTCATGGTTTGCCACCCTCGTGCCGGAGACGGGGGGAGCGACATGCGTATCGTGGTGACGGGGGCCGCAGGGTTCATCGGGCAGATGGTGGTGCGGGCGCTGGACGCCCTCGACACGCTGATGCTGGACGGTGCGCCCCGGCGCATCGACGCGATCCTCGCCACCGACATCGCCGCGGCACCGCTGGCGGAGCTGGCGCGCGGGCGGCGGGTGACGGCGCTTCCGGGGGGGCTGGGCGATGCCGGAACCCTCGGCCGGATCACCGCCGAGGCGCCGGATCTGGTGATCCACCTGGCCGCCGTCGTCTCGGGGCAGGCGGAGGCCGACTGGGACCTGGGGCAGGACGTCAACCTGCATGGCACGCTGGGGCTGATCGCGGCATGCCGGGCGATGCCGGTGCCGCCGGTGGTGATCTTCTCGTCATCCGTGGCGGTGTTTTCCTGTGCCGACAACGACACCATCACCGAGGAGACGCTGCCCGCGCCGCGCTCCAGCTATGGCACGCAGAAGCTGATGGGCGAATTGCTGGTGCGCGACGCCACCCGGCGCGGCGCGATCCGGGGGCGGTCGCTGCGGTTTCCCACCATCGCGGTGCGGCCCGGGGCGCCGAACCGGGCGGCCTCGGGGTTTGCCAGCGCGATCGTGCGCGAACCGCTGGCGGGGCAGGGGGCCGCGCTGCCGGTGGGGCGCGATCTGCGGCTGCATCTGGCGTCCCCCGACCGGGCGCTGGCGTACACGCTGCATGCCTGCGGGCTGGCGCAGGATGCGATCGGGGTGGACACCACCCTGACGCTGCCGGGCATCACCGTCACGGTGGGCGAGATGATCGACACCCTCGGACGTGTGGCCGGGCCGGAGGTGGCCGCGCGCATCACGCCCGCGCCCGATGCCGCCATCGCCGCCATCGTCGCGTCCTGGCCCGGCGAGATCACCTGTCCCCGCGCCCGCGCGCTGGGGTTCACGCCCAACACCGGATTTGCGGAGCTGATCGAGGAGCATCAGGCCCGCATGACCGCCGCGGCCTGATCGGCCCGGACCACCACACGACCACAACAGGGAGGGGAGACCCATGAAACATGTCGTCCTTGGCAGTGTTGCCACCATCGCGCTGATGGGCGCCGCGCAGGCCCAGCAGAGCGTCGTTGTCGGCCACACGCTGTCGCCGACCTCGCATTACGCGGTGGGGGCGCAGGCGTTCATCGCCACGCTGGAGGAGGTCTCGGGCGGGGCCTTCACCGGGACCGAGGCCCCGGCCGGCCAGCTGGGCGGCGAGCGCGACATGATCGAGGGGTTGCAGATCGGCTCGCTGGATGTGGTCATCACCTCGACCGGGCCGCTGGGGAATTTCGTGCCCGAGGTGCTGGCGCTGGACCTGCCGTTCCTGTTCCGCGACTATGACCACGCGCGCACCGTGCTGGACAGCGACATCGGTCAGGAGCTGCTGGACCGGATGCGCGACAGCGACATCGTGGGGCTGGCGTGGTCGGAGAACGGCTTTCGCCACGTCACGAATTCGCAGCGCCCCGTCACCCGCCCCGAGGACATGGCCGGGCTGAAGCTGCGCACGATGGAAAACCGCGTGCACATGGCCGCCTTCGAGGGCATGGGCGCCGCCCCCACGCCGATGGCGTTCCCCGAGGTGTTCGGCGCGCTGCAACAGGGCGTCGTGGACGGGCAGGAAAACCCGATCACCGTCATCACCGCCTCGCGCTTCTGGGAGGTGCAGCGGTATGTCACCCTGACGGGGCATGTGTATTCGCCGGCCGTGGTGCTCGGCTCACCGTTCCTGATCGACGGGCTGAGCGAGGAGGAGCAGGGCTGGTTCCTGGAGGCCGCGCGCGCCTCGGCCGCCGCCACCCGCGCCGAGGTCGACCGGCTGGAGGCCGAGGGCGTCGCGCTGCTGCGCGACAACGGCATGGAGGTCATCACCGAGATCGACCGCGCCCCCTTCCAGGCCGCCGCCGCCGAGGCCGCGTGGCCGGTCTACACCGACACCTTCGGCACCGAGCTGCTGGAGCGCATCATCGCGGTGGAATGACCGTCCGGGCGGGGCGCACACGCGCCCCGCACCACCTGGGGGGGGAGGGGCCATGACGCTGTTTCTGCGCCTTGAATCGGTCACCACGCGGATCGCGCTGTGGGGGGCCATCGGCTTTCTGGTGATCGCGGCGGGGCTGGCGATGTACCAGGTCACGACGCGGTTCGTGTTCGGCAGCCCGTCCACCTGGTCCGAGGTGATCACGCGCTCCGCGATGATCTGGTCGGTGTTCCTGGGCGTGGCCCCGGCATTCCGCGAGGGCAACATGATCGCGCTGGAGATCATCCAGCGCGCCTTGCCGCGGCCGCTGGGGCTGGGGCTGTACCTGGGGTCCATGACATTGACGCTGGTGTTCTTCGCGATCCTGTTCTGGCAGGGCTGGGCCATGACCGAACGGGTGGCGCGCCAGACGCTGGCGGCGCTGGAGGTGTCCATCGCCTGGGTCTATGCCGCGCTGCCGGTGGGGTCGGTGTTCATCCTGATCGCCGTTCTGGCCTGCATGATCCGCGCTGCGCGCGGCGACTGGCCAGAGGCCGAGACGCCGGAGGGCGCGCCATGAACCTGGCACTTGCGCTGTCGCTGGCGATCTTCTTCCTGATGGGGGTGCCGATCGCGGTGGCCATCGGGCTTGCGTCGGTCATCGGGATCGAGGCGCACGGCCGGTTGCCGATGCTGCTGGTGGCGCAGCGGATGTTCACGGGGCTGGACAGCTTTCCGCTGATGGCGATTCCGCTGTTCATCCTGGCGGGGAACCTGATGTCGGTGGGCGGGATTTCCCGGCGGCTGGTGGATCTGGCGAAATCCATGGTGGGCGGCGTGCAGGGGGGGCTGGCGGCCACCTGTGTGCTGACATGCATGATGTTCGCGTCGGTCTCGGGGTCGTCGGTGGCGACGACGTTCGCCATCGGGGCGATCCTGATCCCGGCGATGGTGCGGCATGGATACCCCAGGCCGATGGCGGCGTCGGTGCAGGCGTCCTCGGCGGAGCTGGGGGTGCTGATCCCGCCGTCGATCCCGCTGATCCTGTATGGCGTGTCGACCGACACGTCGATCGGGCAGCTGTTCCTGGCGGGTCTGGGGCCGGGGCTGCTGGTGGCGGGCGCGCTGATGGCGCTGGTGCTGGTGCTGTGCCGGGTGCGGGGCATCGGCGCGCAGGACGGCGCCGACCGCCCCGCGCTGGGGGCCGCGGCGCTGGCGGCCTTGCCGGCGATGCTGGTGCCGGTGGTGATCCTGGGCGGGATCTATTCCGGCGTCTTCACGCCGACCGAGGCCAGCGCGGCCGCCGTCGCGGTCGCGCTGGTGGTCGGCATGGGCATGTACCGCGAGCTGACATTCCGCCACCTGCCGGAGGTGCTCAAGAAGACGGTCGTCGCGACATCGGCCATCATGCTGATCATCTCGGCGGCGGCGCTGTTCTCGTTCCTGGTCACGCGCTCAGGGCTTCCGAACGAGATCGCCGCCTGGTTCCGCGAGGTGTTCGAGAGCCGCGTCGCCTTCCTGCTGGCGGTGAACCTGCTGCTGCTGTTCGTGGGGATGTTCATCGAGACCTCGGCCGCGATCCTGGTGCTGGCGCCGATCCTGACGCCGGTGGCCATCGCCTATGGCATCGATCCGGTGCATTTCGGGCTGATCGTGGTGATGAACCTGGCGCTGGGGATGATCACGCCGCCGCTGGGGGTGAACCTGTTTGCCGCCTGCGCCGTGGCCCGCATCCCGGTGGAGCGGATCATTCCGCAGCTTCTGTGGTTCGTCGTCACCGTCTTTGGGTGCCTGATGATCGTGACCTTTGTTCCGGCCGTGTCGCTGTGGCCGATGCAGACCATCATGGGGATACGTTGATGATCGTTCACTTCGCGGGGCTGGGGTCGATGGGGCTGGGCATGGCGGTGTCATGCGCGCGGGCGGGATTGCAGGTGCACGGGTTCGATCCCAACCCCGACCGGGTGGCCGCGCTGGTGGCCGAAGGCGGCCATGCCCTGGCGCCGGACGCGCCGCGGGCCGGGGCGCTGGTGTCGGTGGTGCTGAACGAGGGCCAGACCCGCGCGGCGCTGTTCGGCGCGGACGGGTGGGCCGCGGGCGTGGCGCCGGGCGGCGTGGTCATCAGCTGTGCCACCGTCCCCCCCGCCTTTGCCCGCACGATGGAGGCCGAGGCGGCGGCGCGGGGTCTGGCGTATCTGGACGCGCCGATCTCGGGCGGGGCGGGCCGCGCGGCGCAGGGGCGGCTGTCGGTGATGGCCTCGGGCAGCGGGGCTGCGTTCGACGCCGCCGCCCCGGTGCTGGATGCGGTGGCCGAAACCGTGCACCGGCTGGGCGATCATGCCGGGCCGGGATCGGCGATGAAGGCGGTGAACCAGCTTCTGGCGGGCCTGCACATCATGGCGATGGGCGAGGCGCTGGCGCTGGCCACCGCGCAGGGGCTGGATCTGGGCCGGGTGCTGGAGGTGATCGGCGCCTCGGCCGGGACCAGCTGGATGTTCGAGAACCGCGCCCCCCATGTGATCGACGGCGATTACGCGCCGCGCTCGGCCGTCGACATCTGGCCCAAGGATCTGGGGATCGTGGCGGGGATGGCCGCCGACGCGGGCCTGCCGCTGCCGCTGGTGGCGACCGCGCTGGAGGAATGGCGCGCCGCCAGCGCCGCCGGGATGGGGGGGCTGGACGATGCCGCCATCACCCGCCACATCGCCGCGCGCGCCGGGCTGCGCCTGCCGGGGGACGCGTGATGCTGCTGGGCTGCATTGGCGATGATTTCACCGGCTCCAGCGATCTGGGCAACACGCTGACCCGGGCGGGGATGGCCTGTGTGCAGTATGTGGGCGTGCCCGACGCGCCCGCCGCGCCGGGGGTGGAGGCGGGGATCGTCGCGCTGAAATCCCGCTCCATCCCGGCCGCGCAGGCGGTCGAGCAGTCGCTGGCCGCGCTGGCGTGGCTGCGCGCGCAGGGCGCGCAACAGATCCTGTTCAAGATCTGCTCCACCTTCGATTCGACCGATGCGGGCAACATCGGCCCGGTGGCCGAGGCGCTGGCGGATGCGCTGGGGGCCCATCCGGTGATCGTGTGCCCGGCGTTTCCCGCCACCGGGCGGACCGTCTATCAGGGGCATCTGTTCGTGGGCGACCGGCTGCTGTCGGAATCGGGGATGGAGGCGCACCCCCTGACCCCCATGCGCGACCCCGACCTGCGGCGCGTGCTGGCGCGGCAGGCGGCGGGCGCGGTGGGGCATCTGCCGCTGGGCACGGTGCGCGGCGATCTGGCGGGCGCGCTGGCGGCGCCGGGGCCGCGCCTGCGGGTGGCCGATGCGGTGGAGGACGCCGATCTGGTCACGCTGGGGCGCGCGGCGGCGGGGTGTCGGCTGCTGGTGGGCGGATCGGGGATCGCGCTGGGGCTGCCGGGCAATTTTGCGGGGCTGCGCGGGGCGGCGGCGGCGTGGCGCCCGGCCCGTGGGCCGGCGGTGGCGCTGTCGGGGTCGTGTTCGCGCGCGACGCTGGCGCAGGTGGCGTATCATGCCGCCCGCCACCCCAGCCGCGCCATCCTCCCCGAGGCGGCGGTCGCGGGCATGGACGTGGACGCGCTGGCCGACTGGGCGATGGCGCAGGCGGCGGGCGGGGCGGTGCCGCTGATCCATTCCTCGGCGCCGCCGGACGCGGTGGCCGCGGCACAGGCGCTGTTCGGCGCCGACACCGTGGCCGCGGCGGTGGAGGGGGTCTTTGCCGCGCTGGCCCGTGCGCTGGTGGCGCGCGGCGTGGCCCGGCTGATCACCGCGGGCGGCGAGACGTCGGGCACCGTCGTCACCGGCCTGGGCCTGCATGCGCTGGAGATCGGCCCCGAGATCGACCCCGGCGTGCCGATGATCCGCGCCGACAGCGGGGCGGGCGATCTGGTGCTGGCGCTGAAATCCGGCAACTTCGGCGCCGAGGATTTCCTTGAAAAGGCCGCCCGGCGGATGGAGGGCGGGGCATGAGCGACCTGCGCGCGGATCTGTGCTTCTGGGCGCGGTCGCTGTTCGATCGGGGGCTGACGGGGGGCGGGTC
>NZ_NHSD01000318.1 GCF_016653255.1 Rhodobaculum claviforme | reverse complement strand
CCTGTTTCTGGGCGAGAAGCTGGCGGCGCGGCGGATCCTTGCGGTGGTGGCGGGGCTGGTGGGGGCGATGATCATCCTGCGCCCGGGCTTCCGCGAGATCTCGCCGGGGCATCTGGCGATGCTGGGCACGGCGCTGTCGTTCGGGGTGTCGTATCTGATGGCCAAGCTGCTGTCGGAGCGATTCGACGCGGGCATGGTCGTGGCGATGCTGTCGGTGATGGTGACGGTGGGGCTGGCGCCGCTGGCGTGGTGGGTGTGGGTGCCGCCGACGCCGGTGCAGCTGGGCTGGCTGTTCGCCATCGCGGCCTTTGCCACGGCGGGGCATTACGCGATGACGCGGGCGTTCGCGGTGGCGCCGGTGACGGTCACCCAGCCGGTGACGTTCCTGCAACTGGTCTGGGCGACCCTGCTGGGCCTTCTGGTGTTCGGAGAGCCGATCGACGGCTGGGTGATCCTGGGCGGCGCGCTGATCCTGGGCGCGGTCAGCTTCATCACCTGGCGCGAGCATGTCCTCAAGCGCCGGGCACTGACCCCGCAGGCGGAGGCGACGAAGCTCTGACCCGCCGCGCCAGCGCCGCGACCAGCCGGTCGCGGGCCGGGGGCAGGGGGGCCGCGCCCTCGGGGGCGAAGTGGCGCTCCAGGAAATACCCCGTCAGCGCCAGACCGGTGAGCAGCTGCTCGCCCCGCGCCTCGGCCAGCCCGAGCAGGCAGGGCGGCAGCGGCAGCAGCCGGTCGGCCCAGTCGCCCGCCCCCGCCGCCGACACCGCCCGCCCCGTGCGCGGCGAGACGAACGCCAGCCCGGACCGCGTCCCCGTCACCGCGCAGCGCGACAGATCAAGGCCGTAGCCCATCTCGTCCAGCAGGCCCAGCTCCCAGCGCAGATAGGCCGCGGGCCAGTCCGGCACCCCCTCCAGCGCATCGAGCAGCGTGCGCGAGGCCGCCCACAGCCGCGGATGCGGCGCGCGGTCCGGCAGCACGTGGGCCAGCAGCGCGCACACCGCAGACAACCCCGCCAGCGCTGCACGGTCGCCCATCACCGCGCCTGCGCGCCCGCGTACCGGCTCCACCGCGAAGGTGCCGATCTGCCCCTCCAGCCGCGCGCGCCATGTCACGTCCAGCTCTGCGCCCGGTTGCAGCAGGGGGGCCATGCGCCGCCCCGCGCCGCCGCGCACAACGCCCGCGTGGCGGCCATGCGCCTCGGTGAAGACCTCGGCGATGGCGGCGGTCTCGCCATGTGGGCGGACCGCGATCAGCAGGGCTTGCGCGCGCCATTCCATGGGCGGGACCTAGGCCGATCCCGCCTCGGGGTCGAGCGGGTCAGCCCGCAAGCGCGCGCGGCTTTGGCCCGCCGGTGGCCCAGTCCAGCAGCTCGACCGTGTGGACCACCGGCACGCCGGTGCCGCTGCCGATCTGCATCATGCAGCCGATGTTGCCCGCGGCGATCACGTCGGGGGATTTCGCCTCCAGCGTGCGCACCTTGCGCGCCTTCAGCTGCCCCGAGATCTCCGGCTGCATCAGGTTGTAGGTCCCGGCCGAGCCGCAGCACAGATGCGCGTCGGCGGGCTCCACCACGGTGAAGCCTGCGCGTTTCAGCAGGGTCTTGGGCGTGGTCTTGATCTGCTGGCCATGCTGCAGCGAACAGGCCGAGTGATACGCCACCCGCAGGCCCCGGTCGGCGCCCTCGGGGATCTCCAGCCGCTCCAGCAGTTCCGACACGTCGCAGGCGAGAGCGGAGATCGCGGCCGCTTCCTCGGCCAGCGGATCGTTGCGGAAGATGTGGTCGTAGTCCTTGACCGTGGTGCCGCAGCCCGAGGTGTTGATGACCACCGCATCCAGTCCGCCGCCGCGGCGTTCCGCGCCCCAGGCGCGGATGTTGGCCGCGGCGAAGGCGTGGCTCTGGTCGACCTTGCCCATGTGGTGCGTCAGCGCCCCGCAGCAGCCCGCGCCGCGCGCCACCACGACCTCGCAGCCCAGCCGGGTCAGAAGGCGGATGGTGGCGTCGTTGATGTCGGTGTCCAGCACCTTCTGCGCACAGCCCGTCAGCAGGGCCACCCGCATCCGGCGCTCTCCTTGCGCGGGGAACACCTGCGGCGCGTCGTTGGGGCTGGGGGCGGGAAGGTGGCGCGGCGCCATCTCCAGCATCGCGCGCAGGCGCGCGTCGGGCATCAGCGCCTTGAGCGGGCGGGCGAGCTGCGCCGCGCGCAGCGCCATCCGGAACCGGCCGGGATAGGGCAGCACCTGCGCAAGCACCGCGCGCAGGGTGCGCTCGAACCACGGGCGCTTGTACGTCGCCTCGATGTGGGCCCGGGCGTGGTCCACCAGATGCATGTAGTGCACGCCGGACGGACAGGTGGTCATGCACGACAGGCACGACAGGCAGCGGTCGATGTGCTTGACGGTCTTCTCATCCGCCGGCCGGCCCGTCTCCAGCATGTCCTTGATGAGGTAGATCCGCCCGCGCGGGCTGTCGAGCTCGTCGCCCAGCACCTGGTAGGTGGGACAGGTCGCGGTGCAGAACCCGCAGTGCACGCAGGCGCGCAGCACCTCGTTGGAGCGCGCGGTGTCAGGGTCGCGCAGCTGTTCGGCGGTGAAGTTCGTCTGCATGCAGCCTCGCTCAGACCAGGGACAGGAAGATCAGGGCATAGAGCGCGGCCAGCCCGAGATAGACGCCGACAAAGACCGCCCGCGCGGTCATCACCTCGGTGAACCGCCCCAGATAGAGGTGATAGAGCATCCCCCCCGAGCCCGCCGCCAGCAGCCCCACGGCCAGGATCGCCAGCGCGCGGGGCGAAACCCCGGCCAGCGGCCCGCCCGCGACGATGGCGGCAAAGAAGACAACGGCGCCCGCAACCAGGACGCCCTGCCCGAGGGCGGTCCCGCGCTTGCGGTCGGACATCATCAGGAACCCGGTGAAGACGGCGATGGAAATGACGGCGGCAGGAAGAACCTGGAGCATCGGTCGGGGCTCGCTCAGGGGGCCATGAGGCCGGGGTTGAGGATGCCGCGGGGGTCGAACTTCGCCCGCAGCGCGGAAGCCAGCGCCGCCACCGGGGCGGGCTCGGGGGGGAAGGGTGCCAGCCGCGCCCGCGTCTCGGCGGTGGCGCGCACCAGCGTCGCGTGCCCCGGCAGGTCGCCCAGCCGGGCGCGCAGGTCGGTGCCCTCGGGCATGCGCAACCACACGAGACCCCCGCCCCAGTCGTACTGCACCGCGTCCGCCTGCGCGCGCGCGGCCACCAGCGGCCCGTCCGAGGGCTTCACCGACACCCGCCACACGTCGCCCGGCGTGCCATGGAACGTGGCCACGTCGCGGATCGCGGCCCAGCGCGCGGCGACCGCTGCGGGGGCGCGCTCCACCTCGGCCCGGCCGAAGGGGGCGAGCCGGTCCACCAGCCGCCCGGCGCGATAGGCAACCTGTGCCTCCAGCCCCTCCAGCCGCAGGAACGTGCCCGCGCCGGGCAGATGCGCCGCGCCCGACACCTCGAACGGCGAGGTCAGCGCCGACGCCATCGCCCGCACCGCCGTCGCATCGTCCAGATCGGCAAGCCGCAGCGTGGCCGCCGCCGCCGGTGCCGGCAGCAGCTTGAATCCGACCTCGGTCAGCACCCCCAGCGTGCCCCAGGAGCCCGCCAGCAGCTTGACCAGGTCATAGCCGGTGACGTTCTTCATCACCCGCCCGCCGTTCTTGACCACCGCTCCGGTGCCATCGACGAAGCGCACGCCGATCATGCTGTCGCGGCACGCGCCCGCCTGCACCCGCCGCGGACCCGAGGCATTGGCGGCCACCATGCCGCCCACGGTGGGGATGCCGTCGGTGCCGGTCAGGCCGCGGTGGTCCATCGGCTCGAACGGCAGGCGCTGGTTCTCGCTGGCCAGCAGCGCCTCGACCTCGGCCACCGGGGTGCCGGCGCCGACCACCAGCGTCAGCGCGCCGGGCTCATACAGGCGCACGCCCGACAGGGCGGCGGTCGACAGCGCCTCTCCGGCGACGGGGCGGCCCAGCGGGCGGGTGCCGCCGCCGCGGATCGCAAGCGCGCCATTGGCGCCGCGGATGGCCTCGGCCAGATCTGCTTCGCTCGTGGGCTGCATCACCGTGTCCTTCCGGGTGGGGGTCATGCAGCGCGGCGGCTGGCGCTGACGGCCAGCGGGAACACCTTGGCGGGGTTCAGCAGCCACTTGGGGTCAAAGGCGTCCTTGACGCGCATCTGCGCCTCCAGGTCCTCCGCCGCGTACTGATCGGTCATCAGGTCGCGCTTTTCCACGCCCACGCCATGTTCGCCCGACAGACAGCCCCCGACCTCCACGCACAGGCGCAGGATGTCGGCGCCCAGGTCCTCGGCCTTTTCCAGCTCGCCGGGCTGGTTGGCGTTGAACAGGATCAGCGGGTGCATGTTGCCGTCGCCGGCGTGGAAGACATTGGCGACCTCCAGCCCGTAGCCGCGCGCCAGATCGCCGATGCGGCGCAGCACGCCGGGCAATTCGCCGATGGGAATGGTGCCGTCCAGGCAGATGTAGTCGTTGATCTGTCCCATCGCGCCGAAGGCCGACTTGCGCCCCTTCCAGATCGCCGCCGATTCCTCGGCCGAGCCGCTTTCGCGCAGGGCCACGGGGTTGTGGCGCCGGGCGATGGCGGTGATGGCTTCCAGCTGCGCGTCGATCTCGGCGTCCGAGCCTTCGACCTCCACGATCAGCAGCGCCTCGCAGTCGGGGTATCCGGCGTGGGCGAACGCCTCGCAGGCGCGGATGCAGGGGCGGTCCATGAACTCGATCGCCACCGGCAGGATGCCCGCGCGGATGATGTCACCGACGCACTCGCCCGCCACCTCGGAGCTGTCGAACCCCATCAGGACCGGGCGCGCGCCCTCTGGCTTGGGCAGGATGCGCAGCGTGGCCTCGGTCACCACGCCCAGCTGCCCTTCGGAGCCGCAGATCACCCCCAGCAGGTCCAGCCCCGGCGCGTCCAGATGCGCGCCGCCCAGCGTGATCACCGTGCCGTCCATCAGCACCACCGTGGCGCCCAGCAGGTTGTTGGTGGTCACCCCGTATTTCAGGCAATGCGCGCCGCCGGAGTTCATCGCGATGTTGCCCGCTATGGCGCAGGCGAGCTGGCTGGACGGGTCGGGGGCATAGAAGAAGCCGTCCTCCTCCACCGCGCCGGTGACGGAAAGGTTCGTGCGCCCCGTCTCCACCCGGATGAAGCGGTTGTCGAGGTCGGTCTCCAGCACCTCGGTCATGCGCGCGACGCCCAGGATCACGCAATCGGCGGTCGGCAGCGCGCCGCCCGCCAGCGACGTGCCCGCCCCGCGCGGCACCACCGGCACGCCTTCGTCGTGGCAGAACCGCAGCACGGCCGCCACCTCGGAGGTGGAGCGCGGCAACACCACCGCCATCGGCGGGCAGCGGTAGGCCGTCAGCGCGTCGCACTCATAGGCGCGGGTTTCGGCCACATCGTCGATCACCGCGTCGCCCGGCAGGATCGCGCGCAGGCCCGCGACCAGACGCTCGCGGCGATTCAGCACGCGCACGTCGGCAATTGGCATCTCCATGATCGTCTCCCCCCTCCGACTGGTAAGGAAAGATAACCAGTTTGCAGCATAAAGCAAGCCCGACCGGCGGGCCGCGACCGATTGACAGCACCGCCGCCCCCCCGGACAAGGCATCCGGACGCAAGGGTGCAGACAGGGGACAGGATGCGCGGTGGGGCGGTGGCATATCCGGGCATGCGCGTGGGCCTTCTGGGCGGGTCGTTCGATCCGCCGCATGCGGGCCATGTCCACATCACGCGCGAGGCGCTCAAGCGGCTGGGGCTGGACCGTGTGTGGTGGCTCGTCAGCCCGGGCAACCCGTTGAAGCCGCATGGCCCGGCGCCGCTGGCCGACCGGATGGCGGCGGCGCGCGCGCTGATGGACCACCCCCGCGTGGTGATCAGCGATCTGGAGGCGCGGCTGGGCACGCGGCGCACCGCCGACACGCTGGCGGCGCTTCAGGCGCGCCATCCGGGCGTGCGGTTCGTGTGGCTGATGGGGGCGGACAACCTGGCCGGGTTGCACCGCTGGGGCCGCTGGCAGGAGATCGCGGCGCGGGTGCCGATGGCGGTGTTCGCGCGGCCCGGCGTGGGGGCGCGGGCGCTGTCGGCACCGGCGGCGCGACGGCTGGCGCCATGGCGGGTGGCTGTCCCGCGGGCACTGGCCGGGCGCCGGGCGCCGGGCTGGAGCTTCGTGCGCGTGCCGCTGCGCGCGATCTCGTCGAGCGAGCTGCGCGCGGCCGGTCGCTGGGGCGCACAGGCGCCACGGTGACGCCGCGCTTGCGTCTGCGCCGGAATCTGGCACTCTGTATGCCATGGTGTGCTCTCAGGACAGGCTCGAGTCGCTGGACGGAATCGCGCTGGTGCTCGATTCGCGGCTGACGGTGGTGGCCGGCGGCTGGGGCAACTGGGCGCGCTTCTGGCATGACAACGGCGGCGCGGCGCCGGCCCCGGCGGTGCTGGGGCGCGACCTGACGGCGGCGTTTTCGTGCGGGGCGTTGCGCAGCGGCTTTCGTGCGGCGCTGATGGCGGTGGCGCTGGGCGAACGTCCCGCGCTGCGGATGGGGTTTCGCTGCGACGGACCCGGGGTGCGCCGCGACATGCGCCTGACGGTGGCGCGCTGCGGGGCGGGGCGTCTGCTGTACCATTCGGTCACGCTGGCGGAGACGGCGTTGCCGCGTGCCCTGGACGTGGCGCCGGTGTCGTGCTGCGCGGTCTGTGGCGCGCTCGACCCGGCGGATCCCGGCGCGCTGGACTGGGTCGAGGGGCCGTCGGGACGCCCCCCTTTGCCGGCGTCCGACACGCTGTGCCCGCGGTGTGCGCTGGGCCTTGCGGCGCACGCCGCCTGAGGCGCGCGTTTACTCTCCGGTGGGTGCGCGCTATCTGCGCCGTCATGGGGTGGGATGACGAAGTGGACGCGGTGGGGCTGATCTGTCCGCTGCCTGTGCTGCGAGCGCGCAAGCGGCTGTTGGCGCTGGCGCCGGGGGCGGTGCTGCGGGTGCTGACCACCGACCCGGTCGCCGAAATCGACATCCCCCACTTCTGCACCGAGGCCGGCCACACCCTGCTGGACCGCCAGCCCGAGGGTGCGGCCACTGCCTGGCTGATCCGCCGGGGCTGAGGGCGCTCAGGCGCCCCGCGCCAGCGCGGCTTCGGCCTGTGCCAGATCTGCGGGGGTGTTGATGTTGAAAAACGCCCAATGGTCATCGAATCGGGTAATGGCTGCGCCATGGTCGCGCGCGAAGCCGCCGACCCGGCGCTGTCCCGCTGCCAGGGCTGCGCGCACCGCCCCGCGCAGGCGCACCGGCCACAGCCCGCAGGTCGGGTGCAGGCGCTCCGCCCCCTCGGCCGTGCAGGCCGCGATGGCGAAGCCGCCGCGATCAGCCGCCGTCAGCCGTGCCACCAGATCTTGCGGCAGGAATGGCGTGTCGGTCGGTGCCGTCACGACCGCCTCCAGCCCCAGGGCCGCGGCCTGCTCCAGCCCCGCCAGAACCCCTGCCAGCGGCCCGGGGCGCCCCGGCACCGGGTCGGGCAGCACCGCCATCCCAAGCGCCGCGAATCGTGCCGGATCGCCGTTCGCGCTCAGCCACAGCGCACCGCATTGCGGCCGCAGGCGCCCGGCCACATGCGCGGCCAGCGGACGACCCGCCAGCCCGCGCAGCGCCTTGTCGCCGCCGCCCAGCCGCGTGGCCAGCCCCCCCGCCAGGATCAGGCCCGGCGGCACGGGCATCGCCGCCCTCAGCGGCCGCTGTCGGGGGCGGCGCCGGGGCCGAAGTCGGGCGCGCGCATCCCCGGCAGGTCCACATCGGCGGGGCGCATCGGCGCGCGCACCTGCCCCAGCAGCCACAGCGGCCCGGCAAAGACGGTGCGGAACACGGCATTGCCGCCCACGGTGCCCTTGACCTTCTCGAAGCGCATCACGTCGTCGATGCGGCGATCGAGGAACTCCCATGTGGCCTGGTGGTTGGGGGTGGTGTCGCCCAGCCAGTAGAGCAGCGTGGAGGAATAGACCCCCGCCAGCGTCGCGCGCTTGGTGTACCAGTTCACGTCCTCGGCGGTGTCGCCCAGCGTGGTCCAGATCAGATCCGCCGTGCCCCAGATCGCGCGCGCGCCGTCGGCTGCGTACTGCGGCAGGGCAAACAGCGTGGCGCCCCGGCGCACGGCGTCCTTTTCCTCCACCACCTCCAGCCGCAGGCGGACGGCGGTGGCGATGCGGTCGCGCATGCGCATGGCGCCCAGCGCCTCGCGGTGCAGGCGGGCGACCATGCGGGCGTCGCCGCGCGCATGATACGCCAGCGCCAGATCGACGCCGCCGCGCGGGCAGGTGGCCCGCGCGAGCGCCGGATCGATCCCGGCGTCCTCGATGGCGGCGCGGAAGGTCGCGTCGGCCCAGCCGTCAAAGGGCACATGCGGCAATGCCGCCTCCAGAAGCGCCGCGCGCACCGCGTCGGGTCCGGTGGGGGTGTCGGTCTCGGTCGGGGTGGGTGTGTCCTGCATGGCCTCCTCGGTGGATTGGGGCTCGGTGGATTGTGGCTCGGTGGGTTGGGCCACGAATTTCAGCGGGGCGCGGTGTGGACAGGCCGGATCGGCTTTGCTATACGCCGCGCTCCTGCAGATGTATTGAAACTCTAGCTTGGAAAGGTGGTGAAAACCACATGCAGGTAAGCGTTCGCGACAACAATGTCGATCAGGCGCTGCGCGCGCTGAAGAAAAAGCTCCAGCGCGAGGGCGTGTTCCGCGAGATGAAGCTTCGGCAGCATTTCGAGAAACCGTCCGAGAAGCGCGCACGTGAGCGGGCCGAGGCGATCCGCCGGGCACGCAAGCTGGCGCGCAAGAAGGCCCAGCGCGAAGGGCTGCTCTGAGCCGAGCCACCGGCGCGGGGCCTGTCCCGCGCGGGTGTGACCGGTACGGAATGCGGGAACCCCCGGCCCCTCAGGGCTCGGGGGTTTGTGCTTTTGCGCGGTGCGTCAGTGTGCCGCGGCGCGCCGCCGGCGCAGGAACGCCAGCCCGCCCAGACCGCCCAGCAGCAGCAGCCCCGAGGCCGGCAGCGGGATCACCTGCGGCTGGTTCAGCGCGATGGTCTGCCGCGTCAGGTCCGGGAAATCGGTGAAGAACCCGTCCATCCCCCAGTCGATGAAGGGCTGCGTCAGGTCGATCGAGGCCTCCAGCGTGGTCGGCCGGAAGGTCCAGCCATGCACCTCCAGCCCGGCGTCATGTGCGGCGGCGATCCATTCGGCCGACAGCGCCTGGGCCGCGAAATTGCCGATGAACACGCCCAGCCCGTCGGCCCGCTCGCTGATCGTCGCGAGGTCGAAGAAGCTGTTGGTGCCGAACTCGAAGATCCCGAACACGCCGCCGCTGACGATCGCGCCGCCCAGTGCGACCTGGCGCATGTCGGTGCCCAGCTCGGCCTGGATGGCGCCGAGGTCGAGCAGCCCCTCGAAGCTGAAGGTCTGGATGTAGACCGGCTGCGCGGCCGAGGTGAAGCCGAACTCCCGCAGCTCCTCCACCAGCTTGCGGCTCAGCTCGGGGCGGTTGGGGGTCTTGGATTCGGGATAGATGCCGATGTCGGTGCCGTTGGCCGTGTTGTAGTCGGTCAGGAAGGTCAGCACCTCGCGAAAGGTGGGCACGCGCAGGGGGTTCTCGGCGCTGGGGGTGAAGCCGGGGAATTCGGTCTGCGCGGTCAGGCGCGGCTTGACCTCCAGCGACTGGATCTCGGCCAGGGTGAAGTCGCTGACCAGCCAGCCGCCGTTGCGGGGGGCAAAGACATCGGCGGCGTTCGTGGGCGGGTTGGTGTCGTTGTGCAGGGTGTTGTCGTGAAAGGCGACCAGATGCCCGTCGCTGGTCATCTGCAGGTCGGGCTCGATGATGTCGGCGCCCATGCGGATCGCCAGCTCATAGGCCGCCAGCGTATGCTCCGGCAGATAGCCGCTGGCGCCGCGGTGGGCGATCACGAGGGGCGCATTGCCGCTCAGCGTGCCGAAGCTGGCGGCGGCGGCGGGCCCGGCTATGGGCGCTCCGAGGGCAAGCAGGGCGGCAAGAAGGGCTGCGGGGCGCGCGCAGGGCTGCGGCATGGGATGTCTCCGTTCTGGATTGCGGGCCGGATGTCGGCCAGCCGGGTCTGACGGGCCACCATGACATCGCGGTAACGCGCCGGTGATTTTTCGGTGACCCCGGGCATCGCCGACGCGGCCGTGGCATGGCCCCGGGACGCGGCGGCATCGCCCCGCCATCCCCGCACGCCGTCGGAATTGCGCGCTTGAAAGGGGGTGGGCGCTGCCCCACCTTTGCGGCAACAGTCACGGGGACGACATGCGCCGCCCATCGCGGGGCCATGGCGTCCGCCACAAGTTCGAGGATGTCCGATGACCGACGCGCCGATCCACAGCCACCCCGTCCTGCCGTTGCGCGACATCGTCGTGTTCCCGCACATGATCGTACCGCTGTTCGTGGGCCGCGAGAAGTCGGTGCGCGCGCTGGAACAGGTGATGCAGTCCGACAGCCAGATCCTGCTGGCCAGCCAGCGCGACCCCGCCCAGGACGACCCCACCCCCGAGGACATCTTCGACGTGGGCGTGCTGGCCAATGTGCTGCAACTGCTCAAGCTGCCCGACGGGACCGTCAAGGTGCTGGTGGAGGGGCGCACACGGGTGCGCGTGACCGAGTTTCTGGAGACCGAGGCGTATTTCGAGGCCCACGCCGAAGCGCTGGAGGAAATCCCCGGCGAGGATGACACCGTCGCCGCCCTCACCCGCTCGGTGACCGAGGAGTTCGAGCGCTACGCCAAGATCCGCAAGAACATCCCCGAGGAGGCGCTGGCCGCCGTCGCCACCTCGCGCGAGGGCGCGAAGCTGGCGGATCTGGTGGCGGGCCATCTGGGCATCGACGTGGCGCGCAAGCAGGAACTTCTGGAAATGCTGGACGTCTCTGCCCGGCTGGAGCGCGTCTACGGCCTGATGCAGGGCGAGATGAGCGTCCTGCAGGTGGAGCGCAAGATCAAGACCCGGGTCAAGAGCCAGATGGAGCGGACCCAGCGGGAATATTACCTCAACGAGCAGATGAAGGCGATCCAGAAGGAGCTGGGCGAGGGCGAGGACGGCCAGTCCGAGCTGGCCGAGCTGGAGGCGCGCATCGAGGACACCCGGCTGTCGAAGGAGGCCCGCGACAAGGCGCTGGCGGAGCTCAAGAAGCTCAAGACCATGTCGCCGATGTCGGCCGAGGCGACGGTGGTGCGCAACTACCTCGACTGGATGCTGTCGATCCCGTGGAACAGGAAGAGCCGCGTGCGCAAGGACCTCGGCCACGCGCAGAAGGTCCTCGACGATGACCACTACAGCCTGGAGAAGGTCAAGGAGCGCATCGTCGAGTACCTCGCGGTGCAGGCGCGCAGTGCCAAGCTGCGCGGGCCGATCCTGTGCCTTGTCGGCCCTCCGGGGGTGGGCAAGACCTCGCTGGGTCGGTCGGTGGCCAAGGCGACGGGGCGGGAGTTCATCCGCATTTCCCTGGGCGGCGTGCGCGACGAGGCCGAGATCCGCGGCCACCGGCGCACCTACATCGGCTCCATGCCGGGCAAGATCATCCAGGCCATGAAGAAGGCCAAGACCAACAACCCGCTGATCCTGCTCGATGAGATCGACAAGATGGGCCAGGATTTCCGCGGCGATCCGGCGTCGGCCATGCTGGAGGTGCTCGACCCCGAGCAGAACGCCTCCTTCACCGACCACTATCTGGAGGTCGAATACGACCTGTCGAACGTGATGTTCCTGACCACGGCGAACTCCTACAACATGCCCGGCCCGCTGCTGGACCGGATGGAGATCATCCCGCTGTCGGGCTACACCGAGGACGAGAAGGCCGAGATCGCGCGCCGCCACCTGATCGCCAAGCAGATCAAGGGGCACGGGCTGAAGGCGGGCGAGTTCTCCATCACCGACGCCGCCCTGCAGGAGGTCATCCGCACCTACACCCGCGAGGCCGGGGTGCGGAACCTGGAGCGCGAGATCGCCAAGCTGGCGCGCAAGGCCGTGACCCGCATCATCCGCGGCGAGGAGAAGACCGTGGAGATCACGCCCGAGCGCCTGGAGGAATTCCTCGGCGTGAAGCGCTATCGCTATGGCCTGGCCGAGAAGGAGGACGCGGTGGGCGTGGTCACGGGGCTGGCCTATACCAGCGTCGGGGGCGATCTGCTGTCGATCGAGGCGCTGCGCCTGCCGGGCAAGGGCAAGATGAAGACCACCGGCAAGCTGGGCGAGGTGATGAAGGAATCGATCGACGCCGCGGCGTCCTTCGTGCGCTCCATCGCCCCCGAGATCGGGGTCGCGCCGCCGCGTTTCGACACCATGGACATCCACGTCCACGTCCCCGAGGGCGCGACGCCCAAGGACGGCCCCTCGGCCGGGGTGGCCATGGTCACGGCCATCGTGTCGGTCCTGACGGGCATCCCGGTGCGCAAGGACATCGCCATGACCGGCGAGGTGACGCTGCGCGGCAATGTCCTGCCGATCGGCGGGCTGAAGGAGAAGCTTCTGGCCGCGCTGCGCGGCGGCGTGCGGACGGTGCTGATCCCCGAGGAAAACGAAAAGGACCTCCGCGAGATCCCCGACAACGTCAAGCAGGGGATGGAGATCATCCCGGTTGGCCATGTCCGTGACGTGCTCGCGCATGCGCTGGTGCGCACCCCCGAGCCGGTGGAGTGGGACGAGGCCGCCGACGAGGCCGCCCGCGCCGCCCGCGCCAGCGGCGCCCAGAGCCTCGCCAAGCACTGAGGCAGGCGGGGCGCGGCACGACCCGCGCCCCCATGCCGCCTGAACCGTGCCGAACCGTGCCGCCCGAACCGGGCAGCACGGACGGCCCGGCTGCGCACCCGCGTCCCGGCTTGCTCGGCGGGCCGCTCCCGCGTGGTCGCACCCGGGCCTCGTCGGGGCCTGCGCGCCCGCCACTGGCGGGCCTCGTCCGTGCTGCGGGCTGGCCGCGCGTCGGTCCGGGTCCGGCCCGTCGGCGTCGCTTGACACCCCGCGAAAAGCTGGAGACTCTGCGCTCCGCGCGGGGAGGGTGGCGCGGACTGTCGCGGCCCTGCGGGCTGGCACAGCCGACCCTGTCACCCCCCCGGACAGACCAACGACAGGGAGACCACCCGATGACATTTCTTTCCACATTCGCCGGCCGCGCCCGCCGTGGCGCGCTGCTGGCAGGCACCGCGCTGGTGCTGGCGGCGGGCCATGCCGCCCCCGTCGACGCCGAGACCCTGCGCTGGGCGCGGGTCGGCGATGCGCTGACCCTCGATCCGCACTCGGCCAACGAGGGGCCGACCTCGACCCTGCTGCACCACATCTACGAGACGCTGGTGGACCGTGCGACCGACGGGTCGCTGTCGCCGCGCCTGGCGACCGAGTGGCGCATCCACCCCGAGGATGAGACCGTCTGGGTTCTGACCCTGCGCGAGGGCGTCACCTTCCACGACGGCAGCCCGCTGACGGCTGACGACGTGGTGTTCTCGCTCGACCGGGCGCGGGCGGACACGTCGGACTTCCGCGGCCTGCACGCGGCGGTGGCCGAGGTGACCGCCGAGGACGACCTGACGGTGCATGTGCGCATGTCCGGCCCCGCGCCGCTGTGGGTGCAGAACCTGACGAACACCTTCATCATGAACCGCGCCTGGGCCGAGGCCAACAACGTCCAGCAGCCCCAGGACTTTGCCGCCGGCGAGGAAAACTTTGCCGTGCGCAACACCAACGGCACCGGCCCCTATGTGCTGGTCTCGCGCGATCCCGAGGTGCGCACCGTCCTGCGCGTGAACGAGGATCACTGGGGCGACGCGCCCGTGATCACCGAGATCGTCTACACCCCCATCGCCGAGGCCGCGACCCGCGTGGCCGCCCTGCTGGCGGGCGATGTGGACTTTGTCCAGGACGTGCCGGTGCAGGACATCGCGCGGCTGGAGCAGACCGACGGCATCACCGTCACCACCGGCCCGGAAAACCGCAACATCTTCTTCGCCTACGACATGGGCTCGGAGGCGCTGCGCTCGGCCTCGGTCGAGGGCAACCCGTTTGCCGATCCGCTGGTGCGCGAGGCGATGGCGCTGGCGCTGGACCGCGACGCGATCCGCCAGGTGGTGATGCGGGGACAGTCGCTGCCGTCGGCCGCCCCCCTGCCGCCCTTCGTCAACGGCTGGACCGAGGAGATGGACGCGTACGGCCCCCCCGACATCGAACGCGCCCGCGCGCTGATGGCCGAGGCCGGGCTGGAGGACGGCTTCAGCGTCGATTTCCACTGCCCCAACGACCGCTACCTGAACGACGAGGCGATCTGCACCGCCTATGTCGGCATGCTGGGCCGCATCGGCATCAACGCCAATCTGGTGGCGCAGTCGCGCACGCTGCACTTCCCGATGATCCAGAACAACGAGGTGGATTTCTACCTGCTGGGCTGGGGCGTGCCGACCTTTGACAGCCAGTACGTGTTCGACTTCCTCGTGCACTCGACCGAAGGCGCGCGCGGCGGCTGGAACGGCTCGAACTACGCCAACCCGGAGGTGGACGCGCTGATCCAGGCGATGGCGACCGAAACCGACCTCGAGGCGCGCGACCAGATGATCGCGGATGTCTGGGAGATCGTGAACGGGGATCGGGTGTTCCTCAACGTGCACAACCAGCTGCTGGCCTATGCCACGCGCACCGGGGTCAACATCGAGGTCCACCCCGAGAACCAGCCGAACATGTGGGAAGCCACCCTCGACTGACATGAAGAACCCCCCGCGGCCACCAGAGTCGCGGGGGGCCTTCGGGCGCCGGGCGTATCAGCCCGCCGGGGCCCTTGCGCCCGCGGCGTGCACGCCGTCGGCCAGCGCGGCCACCGCCTCCAGCACCTGCGGCACCGGGCGCCCCTCGGCGATCAGCTTGACGATGGCCGAACCCACGACGCAGCCGTCGGCCACGGAGGCGATCTCGGTGGCGCCCTGCGGGGTGGAGATGCCGAAGCCCACCACCACCGGCAGGCCGCTCGCGGCCTTGATGCGGGCCACGTCCGGGGCCACGTCGGCCGCGCTGGCGGCGGCGGCGCCGGTGATCCCGGTGATCGAGACGTAATAGACAAAGCCGGAGGTGTTGCGCACCACGGCAGGCAACCGCCGGTCATCGGTGGTGGGCGTGGCCAGCCGGATGAAGTCGATGCCCACCGCGCGCGCGGGCAGGCACAGCTCCACGTCCTCCTCGGGGGGCAGGTCGACGACGATCAGCCCGTCGATGCCCGCCGCGCCCGCATCCGCGAGGAACCGGTCCACGCCGCGAGAATAGATCGGGTTGTAGTACCCCATCAGCACGATCGGCGTGTCGGTGTCGCCCTCTCGGAACCGCCGCACCATCTCCAGCGTGCGCTCCAGCGTCTGGCCGCCCGCAAGCGCGCGCTGGCCCGCGTACTGGATGGTGGGGCCATCGGCCATCGGATCGGTGAAGGGCATGCCCAGCTCGATCACGTCGACGCCCGCGCCGGGCAGGCCCCGCATCACCGCAAGCGAGGTCTCCATGTCCGGGTCGCCCGCCATGATGTAGGCGACGAACGCCTTCTGTCCCTCGGCCTGCAACCGCGCGAAGGTGGTTCCGATCCGGCTCATGCGCACTCCCCCTGACTTGTCCGCGCGGGTGTGCGCCACGCGGCGGCGAAAATCAATGGCGCGTCAGGCGTCGGGCCAGCCGTCCAGCGGCCGGATCAGATAGCGCACCATCCGCCCCGGCCGGGGCACCGCCTGTGCCAGTTCGCGAAACCCCAGCGCCGCGTGGAACGCGTCCGATTCGGGGTTGGGAGGCACGCGGTTGACCTCGCAGGTCATCGACGACAGACCGCGCGCCCGCGCCGCCGCCGCATAGGCCGCATAAAGCTGCCGCGCCACCCGCCGACGCTGGAACGCCGGGGCCACCACGATCCGGTCGACATAGGCAAAGCCCTTCGCATGGTCGCGGAACCAGTGGAAATTCGCGCTGTCGTGGTCGGCGTCCCCGTCGAAGCCCAGCAGAAACCCCGCCACACGGCTGTCGTCGTCCAGCAGCGCCTCGGCAAAGCTGGCGCGCGCGATCAGGGCATTGAGCCGCGCGGGGTCCAGCGGCGCGGTCCGGTCCTCCACCGCCTCGTTGAGGGCGAGGACCTCGGCCAGTACCGCCTCGGGGGCGTCTATGAGGCGCTGGCGGTGCAGTGCGGGGCCGCTCATCGCGGCGCCCGGCCGCAGCAGCGGGGGCGCGCGGTGATGGCCGCTGTGCGGCCGGGAACGATGTGGTGGCTGGGTCTGGGCATGCCTGTCCTCCGTGGTCCTGACCATTGCACCGCCAGCCCCCGAGTCCAAGCCCGGCTTGCACCGGCGCGCCGGGCTACCTATGAGCGGGGCGCGGCATCGCACGGGGGAGAACGCGCATGGGCTTTCGCATGGGGATCGTCGGGCTGCCGAATGTGGGCAAGTCGACGCTGTTCAACGCGCTCACGCGCACGGCCGCCGCGCAGGCCGCCAACTTTCCCTTCTGCACGATCGAGCCCAACGTGGGCGAGGTCGCGGTTCCCGACGCGCGGCTGGACCGTCTGGCGGTGCTGGCCAAATCCCGGTCGGTGGTGCCCACGCGGATGACCTTTGTCGACATCGCGGGTCTGGTGCGCGGTGCATCGCGGGGCGAGGGGCTGGGCAACCAGTTCCTGGCCAATATCCGCGAGGTCGACGCCATCGCCCATGTGCTGCGCTGCTTCGAGGATGGCGACGTCACCCATGTGGAGGGGCGAATCGACCCCGTGGCCGACGCCGAGACCATCGAGACCGAGCTGATGATCGCCGACATCGAGAGCATCGAGAAGCGCCTCGCGGGGCTGAGCCGCAAGCTGCGCGGCGGCGATACGGAGGCGGTGGCCCAGGACCGGCTGCTGCGCCAGGCGCTTGCGGCGCTGGAGGAGGGCCGCCCCGCCCGCACCGTCGCCGTGGCCGAGGAGGACGCGAAGACCTGGCGCATGCTGCAACTGCTGACCGCCAAGCCGGTGCTGTTCGTGTGCAACGTCGAGGAAAGCGCCGCCGCCGACGGCAACGCCCAGTCCGCCCGCGTGGCCGAGATGGCCGCCGCCCAGGGCGCCGGCGCCGTCGTGATCTCGGCCCAGATCGAGGAGGAGCTTGCGCAGCTCGCCCCGGAGGAGGCCGCCGAGTTCCTCGCCGATCTGGGGCTGGAGGAGGCGGGCCTCAACCGGCTGATCCGGGCGGGCTACGAGCTCCTGGGCCTGCGCACCTATTTCACCGTCGGTCCCAAGGAGGCGCGCGCCTGGACCATCCCCGCAGGCACCCTGGCGCCGCAGGCCGCCGGCGTGATCCACGGCGATTTCGAGCGCGGCTTCATCCGCGCCGAGACCATTGCCTATGACGATTTCGTCACCCTGGGCGGCGAGCAGCCCGCCAAGGAGGCGGGCCGCATGCGCGTGGAGGGCAAGGCCTACGAGGTCGCGGACGGCGACGTGCTGCACTTCCTGTCCAACACCTGACGCGTCCGCGTCACAGGGTCATGATCCGCGCCTCGGCGGTGTCATAGGTGTAGCTGCACCGCACGGTGACGTTCTGCCCGCCCCGGCCGATGTTCACGAACACGTTCTGGCCCACCGGCCGGCCGCCGAAGCCCATCACCTCGGACGCGTTGGAGACGCCGGTCACCTGCAACCCCTGCGCCTCGGCGCGGTCGAGGCAGGCGGCGGTGGCGCGCTGGGCGTCCGAGCTCATGCCCGCCGTGGGTGGTGCCGTGGGCGTGGGGTCCAGGATCGGCGGCAGCCCGGCCATGTTGCAGGCTCCGAGCAGCAGCCCGGCGCCCAGGGCAAGGCCCGCCCGGGCCGGTCGTGCAGAGAGGGTCATGGAGTGTCCTTTCCAGTCTTTCGGAGGGGGATCTTTCGGGCCCGCGCCTTTCGGGGTCCGGTTCCGGACCCCGGTTTCAGGGGGCTTGGCCGCCCGGAGGCCATGTCACCGGACGCGTCCCGCAGGGGCACAGGATCGGGGCGCACGGCCGCGAAGTAAAGGTGCGCCGGTCCGTGCGTCGATCACGTCGGCATCACCCCGCCAGCAGTGCGCGGGCGGCCGCGCGTGCGGCGTCGGTGATGGTGTCGCCCGCCAGCATGCGCGCGATCTCGTCGATGCGGGCATCGGTCCCGAGGGGGACGACCCGCGACAGGGTGCGGCCCGCGCGCTCGTGCTTTTCGACCCGCCAGTGATGGGTGCCTGCGGCGGCGACCTGCGGCGAATGCGTCACCACCAGCACCTGCCCGCCGCGCGCCAGCCGCGCCAGCCTGCGGCCCACCGCATCGGCGGTGGCGCCGCCGACGCCGCGGTCGATCTCGTCAAAGATCAGCGTGGCGCCGCCGCCACCGCTGAGACAGACCTTCAACGCCAGCAGAAACCGCGACAGCTCCCCGCCCGAGGCGATGCGGTCGATCGGTCCGGGCGGCTGGCCGGCCACGGTGGTGATCAGGAACTGTACCGCATCCGCCCCTTCGGGGCCGGGTGGGGCAGGGGCCACATCGGTGGTGAACACCGCCCGGTCCAGCTTCAGCGGCGCCAGCTCGGCCGCCATCGCCGTATCGAGGCGGGTGGCGGCAGCCCGGCGCGCGGCCCCCAGCGCTTCGGCCGCCTGCGCATGGTCGGCCTCGGCCTGCGCCAGATCGCCGCGCAGCGTGTCGATCTCGGCGCCGCTGCGATCCAGCGCCGCCAGCCGCGCCCGCAGATCGTCGGCCAGGCCCGCCAGCGCGTCGGCCAGGACGTTGTGCTTGCGCGCCAGCCCGCGCAGGGCGAACAGCCGCTCGGTCACGCGCTCCAGCTCCTGCGGGTCGACCTCCAGCGCATCGGCGCAGCGCGCGACCTCGGCCTGCGCCTCGCCCAGCTCCGCCAGCGCGCGCTGAAGCGCGTCGAGCGCGGGGTCGAGCCGCCCCTCCAGCGTCTCCGCCGCCCCCTCCAGCCATCGCAGCGCATCCAGCATGGCGCCCTCGGCCCCCTGGGCCGACAGCGCGGTACCGGCGCGGGCGATGTCCTCGCCGGTGCGCTCGGCGCCCTGGAGCAGGCGGCGGCGGGTGTCGAGGGCGGCATCCTCGCCGGGTTCGGGGGCGACGCGGTCCAGCTCCTCCACGGCGTGGCGCAGGAACTCCTCCTCGGCGCGGGCCTCCGCCAGGGCGGCCTCGGCGGCCTCCAGCCGGCGGCGGGCGGCGCTCTGGGCGGACCAGGCGGCTCGGGTCGCGGCCAGCGCGTCCTGCACCCCGGCAAAACTGTCGAGCAGCGCCCGGTGGCCGCGCGGGTTCAGCAGGCCGCGGTCGTCGTGCTGGCCGTGCAGCTCCACCAGCGTCTCCGACAGCGCCCGCAGCAGCTCGGCCGAGGCGCGGCGGTCGTTGACATAGGCCGTGCGCCGCCCCTCGGTCGACAGGGTCCGGCGCAGGACCACGCCGTCCTCGGCCGGGATTCCAGCCTCGGCCAGCAGGGCATGGGCGGGATGCGCGGGGGGCAGGTCGAACTCCGCCACCACCTCGCCGCTGTCGGCGCCGGCGCGCACCTGTCCCGCGCGCCCTTTCCAGCCCAGCACGAAGCCCAGCGAATCGAGCAGGATCGACTTGCCCGCCCCGGTTTCCCCGGTCAGCACGTTCAGGCCCGGCTGGAACGCAAGCTCCAGCCGGTCGATGATCAGCATGTCACGAATGTCGAGCGCGCGCAGCATTCCCGCCCCCCGGTGCGCCGCCTCCCGGGCGTTCAGAGCCAGTCGCCGCGCACCGCCTGGCGGTAGAGATCGCGCAGCCACCCCTCGCCCGCGGCATCGGGCGCAAGGCCCTGGCCAGTCAGCAGCCGGAAGCTGTCGTCATAGAACGGGTTGCCCTGGAAGTTGTGCCCCAGGATCGCCCCGGCGGTGCGCGCCTCCTCCGTCAGGCCCAGCGCGAGGTAACTTTCGACCAGCCGGTGCAGGGCCTCGGGGGTGTGGGTGGTGGTCTCGAAATCCTCCACCACCACGCGGAAGCGGTTGATCGCGGCGGCGTACTGGCGCTGGCGCAGATAGAATCGCCCGACCTCCATCTCCTTGCCCGCCAGATGGTCAAAGGCGAGGTCGAACTTCAGCACCGAGGAGCGCGCATATTCGCTGTCGGGGTGGCGTTCGATCACGTCGCGCAGCGCGCGCAATGCCTGAAAGGTCAGGCCCTGGTCACGGCCCACGTCCTCGATCTGGTCATAGAACGACAGCGCGATCAGGTATTGCGCCCAGGCCGCGTCCTCGTCGCCGGGATAGGTGTCGAGGAAGCGCTGCGCGACCGTGCGCGCCTCTTCGTAGTTGCGTTCGCGGTGCAGGGCATAGGCCTGCATCACCAGCGCGCGGCGGGCGAAACGCGAATAGGGATAAAGCCGCTCCACCTCCGAGAAATAGCGGATCGCATCGGTGGCCCGGCGGCTGGTCTCCAGCTCGAACTCGCCCCGGCGGAAGATCTCCTCGGCCGGGACCCCCTCCAGGTTCAGCGCATCGCCGCTGGATCCCGTGCCTCCGCACCCCGTCAGAAGCAGCCCCGCCAACGCCAGCGCCACCAGACCATGCCCTGCCGCACCGCGCCGTGCCATGTGCCCCAAACCTCGATCCTTGCCTGTTGTGCGGGCCGGCGGTCCGGTCCGAACCACCCCCGCCAAATCGCAGTAGCACAGTAGCTTGGGGCGCGCAAAACGGCAATCGCCCCCCCGGCTCAGGCGGTGGCGCGCATCCGTGCGGCGGCCGGACGATGCGCGGCGGCCGCCACGCAGCCCCCCGGCAGACGACGGGCCAGGGCGGCATCGACCTCCACCCACTCCCATGCATCGGGTGTGGCGTGCAGATGGGACACCAGCGCCGCCGTCAGCGCATGCCCGGCGCGCACACCGGTATAGAGGCCCAGGATCGGTGCCCCCGCCAGCGCAAGATCGCCCAGCGCATCCAGCATCTTGTGCCGCACGGCCTCGTCGGGGTGGCGCAGGCCGCCGGGGCTGAGGACGCGCGCGCCATCGACCACCACGGCGTTATGGAAGTTGCCCCCCAGCGCCAGCCCCTCGGCGCGCATCCGCTCCACATCGCCCAGACGGCAGAAGGTGCGGCTGTCGCTCAGAACCTCGGCGAAACGGTCGCCGCCGAGGTCCAGGCGCAGGGACTGACGGCCGATGGCCGCGTCTTCGAAGTCGATGGAGAACGCCATCGCGGCCCGGTCGGCCGGGTCGAGCCGCGCGACGGCGAGGCCGTGGCGCACCTCCACCGGGGCACGCATGCGGATCGCGCGCAGCGGCGCCCCGAGCCTGCGCAGGCCCACACCCTGCAGGCCATCGACAAAGGGCGCGGCGGAGCCGTCGAGGATCGGCACCTCGTCGCCATCGATGTCGATGCGGGCATTGGTCACGCCACAGCCCGCCAGCGCGGCCATCAGATGCTCGATGGTCGAGACGTCGTGCCCGGCCCCGTCGCTGATCCGCGTGCACAGCGGATAGGGCGCGACATGCGTCCACAACGCCGGGATCACCGCGCCGCCACCGGCCGCGTCGGTCCTGCGAAAGCGAATGCCATGCCCGGCCGGTGCCGGCCGGATCACGAGGGATGCGAGCCGGCCTCCGTGGAGGCCGATGCCGCCGAAGCGGACCGATCCTGCGAGAGTTGTCTGCACGCTACCCCTTTCCGGCGCGCTGCCCGTGCGCCTTGCCTGTTCTGCTGCCGCCCGATCCGGGTGTGCACGCTCCGTCCCTTCGGATCAGGTGGTGTGCGTGCCCCGTGCGCCCCTGACAGGTCTGCTGACGGCTCGTCCAACCTAGTCATGCGCCCGTCGTGCAACAATTCAATCTTTGCAACGCGCTGAAACATGGGGGTGCGGGAGCGGCGGGAACCTGCCGATGGGTGCGGCGGTACGGCGCCAAACGGCAACGGGGGCCGGGTATGACCCGGCCCCCGTCCGCCCGCCGTTGCGGGACTTCAGTTCGCCTGACGGCGCAGGAAGGCGGGGATCTCGATCCGCTCCTGCTCGGGATCGTGCTCCGGCGCGGGCTGGGGGGCACGGGCCTCGGCGCGGTACTCGGGCCGGTACTCCGGCCGGGGATCGACGCGCGGATCAAGCCGGGGGTCCTGGCGGGGTTCGACCCGGGCCTCGGGGCGCGGCATCGGCGCCCGGGACGGCGCCGGGGCGCGCGCGGGTTCGCTGGCCTGCCCCGTCATGCGGTTCAGCAACGAGTTGATGCCGAAGCGTGCCGTGCCCGCGCCCACACCGGCGCTGCGGGCGACAGGTGCGGCCGATCCCTCACGCCCTGCGGCGGTCGACGGGTGCGCGCGGTTCTGGCCGGGGCCGTTCTGGACCGCCTGGCGCAACCGGCCCAGCGCCTCGGGCGAGGCGGTTCCGGCCGGACGCGCGGCCGCGGCCTGACGGGCCGCTGCGGCCTGGCGGGCGGCCTCGGCGCGCTGGCGCGCGGCATAGGCGGGCGGCGGCAGACCCTCGTCGTCCTCGACCTCGGCCGGGGCATACCGGTCGGCGTCGCGCGTCGCGGGCGCCTGTTGCATGTCGTCGTGGCGGGCGCGGGGGGTGCCGTACCGGTCCTGGCTGGCCGCGGAGTGCGGCTCGTGGCGCGCGGGCTCCTGCCGGGGGGCTTCGTGATGCGCGTGGCGCGCCGGTTCGTGGCTGGCGGGCTGATGGCGTGCGGGGGGATCGAGGTGCTCGGCCACCTGTTCGGCGGGATGCTCGAACTCCTCGGGGCGGATGGACGCGGGCGGCTGCAGCGGCTCCGCCAGACGGCGGCGCGGCACCGGTGTGTCATGGGCCGAGGCGCTGGCCTCGATCCCGGTGGCGACGACCGACACGCGCATCACCCCTTCCATCGACGGGTCGAGGGTGGAGCCGACGATGATGTTGGCGTCCGCATCCACTTTCTCGCGGATGATGCTCGCGGCCTCGTCCAGCTCGAACAGGGTCAGGTCGTGGCCGCCGGTGATGTTGATCAGCACACCCTTGGCGCCGTTGAGGCTGATTTCGTCCAGCAGCGGGTTGGCGATGGCCTTCTCGGCGGCCTGGCGGGCGCGGTCCTCGCCTTCGGCCTCGCCGGTGCCCATCATGGCCTTGCCCATCTCGTCCATCACCGCGCGCACGTCGGCGAAGTCGAGGTTGATGAGGCCCGGGCGCACCATCAGGTCGGTCACGCCCTTGACGCCCTGATAGAGCACGTCGTCGGCCAGCGCGAAGGCCTCGGTGAACGTCGTCTTCTCGTTCGCCAGCCGGAACAGGTTCTGGTTGGGGATGATGATGAGGGTGTCGACGACCTTCTGCAGAAGCTCCACGCCCTCCTCGGCCTGGCGCATCCGCTTGGCGCCTTCGAACTGGAACGGCTTGGTGACCACGCCGACCGTCAGCACACCCAGTTCGCGCGCCGCCTGCGCGATGATCGGGGCCGCACCGGTGCCGGTGCCGCCGCCCATGCCGGCGGTGATGAAGCACATGTGCGCGCCGGCCAGGTGATCCACGATCTCCTCGATCGCTTCTTCCGCCGCGGCGGCGCCGACAGAGGGGCGCGCCCCGGCGCCCAACCCTTCGGTCACCTTGATACCGAGCTGGATGCGCGCGCGGGCGCGGGCCTGCTGCAGCGCCTGCGCGTCGGTGTTGGCCACGACGAATTCGACGCCTTCCAGCGCCTTGTCGATCATGTTGTTGACGGCATTGCCGCCGGCGCCACCGACACCGAACACGGTGATCCGCGGCGTCAGTTCCTCTTGCTCGGTCATGATCAGATTGAGTGCCATGCGTTTCCCGCCCGTTCTTGCCGCCTCTGGTCCCGGTGCGGCCGTTGCCGCCGCTGCCGGATGCTGCCCGTAACTTTATCTTCGTGATGCCATGGGGTCATTAAAAAACTTCTAAACTGTACCGAAATCTCGGGTGGCGCGCTGCCCCATCGGCGGTATTTCGCGTGCCCCCCCCGCATGTGGCGTCTACCAGTGCTCCCGGAACCATCGCAGGGCCCGCCGCAGCGATCGGGCGGGATATTGCGCCGTGGGTGCGTCGAAATCCCACCATTCGTCCTGCGGATGGGCCGCGAACAGGCACAGCCCCACCGTGCCCGAGAAATCCGGCCCCGTGGCCGCCTGCGGCAGCCCGCGCACCCGCAGCGGCCGACCCAGCCGCACCTGGCTGCCCAGGATGCGCGCGGCCAGCCCGTCGAGGCCGGGGATCTGGCTCGCGCCGCCCGTCAGCACGATGGACTGGCTGGGCAGATGCTCGAACCCGGCGGCGTCGAGGCGCGCGCGCACCTCCTCGAGGATCTCCTCGACCCGCGGGCGCATGATGCCGATCAGCTCGGTCCGGCTGACGGTGCGGCGGTCGCGCTCCCAGTCGCCGCTGTCGCCGCCGATCTCGATCATCTCGCGGTCGTCGACCCCGGTGGCGACCACGCCGCCGTAAAGGGTCTTGATCCGCTCGGCCACCGCCAGCGGCACCTGCAGCCCCTTGGCGATGTCCGAGGTGACATGCACGCCGCCCATGCGCACGCTGTCGGCATAGATCATGTGCTTCTTGATGAAGATCGACAGGCCCGTGGCGCCGCCGCCCATGTCGATGCAGGCCGCGCCCAGCTCCTGTTCGTCCTCCACCAGGCTGGACATCCCGGCGGCATAGGCCGAGGACGCCACCCCCGCCAGCTCCAGGTCGCAGCGCGAGATGCAGTGCACCAGGTTCGACAGCGCCCGCGCGTCCACCGTCAGCAGGTGCATGTCGCAGGCGAGCTGCCGACCCGTCTGGCCGCGCGGATCGCCCAGGCCGGTGCGGTCGTCGACGGCAAAGTTCACCGGCTGGGCGTGCAGCACCTCGCGCCCGTCGCCGAAGGGGGGCATCTCGCAGGCCGCCAGGACCCGGCCGATGTCGCCCTCGTCGACGGTGCCGTCCAGCGTGTCGACCGCGCCCGCCAGCCCGTAGCTGCGGGGCATGCCCCCGGCCATGCAGGCGATGACATGATCCACCCGTGTCTGCGCCATCTTCTGCGCGGCCTGAACGGCGGTGCGCACGGCGCGCTCGGTCTCCTGCATGGCGGCGATCTCGCCGAACTCCACCCCGCGGGCGCGGGTGGTGGCGGCGCCGATCACGCGGAATCCGGCCTGGCCGGCCATCGGGCCCACGGCCTCCTCCTCGCCGCCATGCGCGGCGGGCTCGAGGCGCAGGATCAAGCAGGCGATCTTGGTCGACCCGATGTCGAGCACCGCCACCACACCCCGTTGCAGCGCCGTGCGCCGCAGCCCCCGCATCGCCCGCTGCTTGCGGTAGAGATCGGTCATCGCATCGCCCCTCCTGCCGTTTGTCCGCCCTCGGATGCCGCCATCGCGGCCGCCGCCGCCCGAATGCGCCGCAACTCCGCCACCGCGGCGTCGGACATCCGCACGGTGGGACGGCCGGGCAGGCGCATGTCCACCTGCACCACGTCGCGCGACAGCAATTCCTGTGACTGGTCCTGCGCCAGCACGCGCTCCAGCGCGGCCACCGCGCCGGTCTCCGGCAGCAGGATGCGCCGGTCGCCCGTCAGCACGACATCCCAGCGCCGCTCGCCCACCCGCACCAGGCCGATGATGTCGCGCCACAGCGGGGCCGCCGCGGCCATCAGCGCCAGCGCCTCGGGCACCGCCGCGGCCGCCCCGCTGCCGCCCAGAAGCGGCAGGTCCGCGCGCCCCTCGCGCGCCAGCAGCCGCGCGGTGCGGTGGCCGTCGGCGTCCAGCAGCACGAGCCCGTCGCCGGTGCTCCAGACCGCGGCGGGGACGCGTTCGGTGACGCTGATCGCCAGCCGCCGGTCGATGCCCACCCGCAGATCGGCCCGCGCAACGGCGTCGAGGGTCTCGATCTCGGCGCGCAGCGCCTCCAGGTCCAGCCCGAACGAGCTGACGGGCCAGTCCTGCGGCGCCATCGCGCGCACCGCGACCTCCACCGTGGGCGAGGCGCCGCTGACGGCCAGGCCCGCGATCTGGAACTCCGGCCGTGTGGCAAGGCTTGACTGCACCCCCTCCCACTGCGCGCCGACCCAGGCGCGGCGGTCGGCGTCCGATGCCAGCGCCCCGACCACCATCACCAGAAGCCACGCCGGCAGGCCCACGCGCACCAGAACCCGCACCATCGGGCGCAGCCACAGCCGGTGCAGCCTGTAGGCGATGCGGCTGGGGGCGGGATCGACGGCGGTGGCGGCGCTGCGCGGGCTGCGGCGGGCGAACACGCGGCGCAGC
>NZ_NHSD01000317.1 GCF_016653255.1 Rhodobaculum claviforme | reverse complement strand
CACCGCCCCCGAGGGCGACCGCGCCCTGCGCCCGCAGACGCTGGACGATTTCGTCGGCCAGGCCGAGGCCCGCGCCAACCTGCGCGTCTTCATCGAAAGCGCCCGGATGCGGTCCGAGGCGATGGACCACACGCTGTTCTACGGCCCGCCCGGCCTGGGCAAGACCACGCTGGCGCAGATCATGGCGCGCGAGCTCGGCGTGGGCTTCCGCATGACCTCCGGCCCGGTGCTGGCGCGCGCGGGCGACCTGGCCGCGATCCTCACCAACCTCGAGGCCCGCGACGTCCTCTTCATCGACGAGATCCACCGCCTCAACCCCGCGGTGGAGGAGGTGCTGTATCCCGCGCTGGAGGACTTCCAGCTCGACCTCGTGATCGGCGAAGGCCCCGCCGCCCGCACCGTGCGGATCGAGCTTCAGCCCTTCACCCTTGTCGGCGCCACCACCCGCCTCGGTCTGCTGACCACGCCGCTGCGCGACCGCTTCGGCATCCCCACCCGGCTGCAGTTCTACACCGAGGCCGAGCTTGCCCTGATCATCGCCCGCGGCGCCCGCCTGATGAACATCCCCGCCGAGGACGCCGGCATCGCCGAGATTGCGCGCCGCGCCCGCGGCACCCCCCGCATCGCCGGGCGCCTGCTGCGCCGCGTCGTGGACTTCGCGCTGGTCGAGGGCGACGGCCGCCTGACCCGCACGCTCGCCGACAGCGCGCTCACCCGCCTCGGCGTCGACCACCTCGGCCTCGACGGCGCCGACCGTCGCTACCTCACCCTCCTGGCCGAGCATTACGGCGGCGGCCCCGTCGGCGTGGAGACCATCGCCGCCGCCCTCTCCGAGGCACGCGACGCCATCGAGGAGGTGATCGAGCCCTACCTCCTCCAGCAAGGCCTCCTCGCCCGCACCCCGCGCGGCCGCATGCTGGCATCCCGCGCCTGGACCCACCTCGGCCTCACCGCCCCCCGCCCGCCGGGCCAGCCCGACCTGTTCGAACCGCCGAGCGAGTGAGCCTGATGCGCAAGCCCCTCGACGCCTGGCAGCCGCTGCCCGCCGAACGCAAACTGGCCGAGGAGATGGCGTCCGGCCTGATCGTGCAGATTGGCGACGGCACGCTGCCCCCCGCCGACTTGCCCCTGGACGACCCAAGGGTAATCCGAACCAGCTTCCTCCGCGCCCTGATCCTCGGACACGTCAGGGGGCACAAACCGCAGGACCGGGGAATTCGCGTGCAGGGTGCCTACCTCCTTGGCAATGGGGCACGTGAGGCTGAAACCCGTGGGCTTGACCTCGAAGGCTACGATCTTCCCGCCGATATCGCCTTGATTGCATGCCGCATCCCCGACCTTCTGCTTCTGCGCAGTGCCCGACTTGGCACTGTCATCCTGAACGAGTCAGACCTTGGTGCGGGGTTTGCGGCTGATCGACTGGTGGCGCGCGGCAGTCTGCTGTTGCGTGGGCTGTCCGCCAGGGGGCAGTTGCGGCTGGTCAGCGCCCGTATCGAGGGTGATCTGGATTGCTCGCGTGGCCGGCTGGTTCCCAGCGGCAAGGACGCAACGCTCGATCTGGACGGCGCAGATGTTGGGGGCAGTGTCTTTCTTCGACGGCTGGTCAGCGAGGGCGAAGTTCGTCTGGTCGGGGGCAGCCTGAAAGGCGACCTCGACTGTTCCGGTGCGCAGTTCAGCGCTGGCAGAGACGGCTTCGCCTTAAGCCTGAATCGCGCCCGTATTTCTGGGTGTCTCTTCCTTCGTGAGGGCGCTCCGGCATCCGGTATTTTCGATTTTTCGAACGCCCGAATTGACCAGATTGCTGATCACCCGTCTGCATGGCCGCAACTGCCCGGCAATTTGCTGTTGAATGGTTGTCGCTACGGGGCGTTTACGGGAACCGGTGCCGGTGTCGACTCCGCCGCGCGCATCCGCTGGCTCGCCTTGCAGGACGAAAGCCGCTGGGGCGCGGAATTCTGGCCCCAGCCGTGGGAGGAATGTGCGCGGGTGCTGCGCGAGATGGGGGACGGCGCGGCGGCGCGGGAGGTCCTGATCGAGAAGGAAAAGCGCCAGCGCGCGGCGCGACGGGCACGGGTATGGCGCACCGGGTATCACGAGGATGCGTTGTGGTTGCACCTGTGGGATAGGGTGCTGGCGGTGACAGTTCGCTACGGCCGTATGCCTTTACTGGCTATGGTGTGGCTGGCAGCGGCTTGGTTTGTCGGCGCGCTCGTATTTGCCGAGGCGCAGTCCCGCGATGCGCTGAAGCCCAACCTGCCGCAGATCCAGCGCGCGCCGGAGTGGGTGTTGTGCGGCGCCGACGCCGGGCAGGGGGTGGCGCTGGCCGGCCAGCCGCCGGCCCAAGGGCTGCGGGTGCCCGGCGAAAGCCGCATCGCCTGTTACCACCGCCAGCCCGAGGGGGCGGGGCATCCGCGCTTCAACGCGGCGATTTATTCCGCCGATGCCCTGATCCCGGTGGTCTCGCTGGAGATGCAGAGCTACTGGATACCCGACGATGACCTGCCGTTCGGAGCCATGGCGCGGGGGTATCTGTGGGTGCATATCACGGCCGGCTGGTTCCTCACGCTGCTGGCGGTCGCCGGGTTCTCCGGCCTGATCAAGACGGACAACACGACATGAGCGACACCCTCGACGCCGACGCGATTGCCGCGCTGTTCACCCGCTCGGACGGCAGCTACCTGTGCGCGCGCTGGGGGCGGCCGGTGGTGCCGGTGGTGTTCGGGGTGGGGGATGCCTCGTTGCCCGTCTTCAAGGGCGCGTTCGAGGCTCTGGGGCAGCTGTCGGGCCATCCGGTGGCCGAGACCGATCCGGAGCTGGGCGCGAATCTCATGGTGTTCATGGTCCGCGACTGGGCCGAACTGGCCGAGGTGCCGGGGCTGGAGCGGCTGATCCCCGACCTGGTGGCGCTGCTCGACCGGCTGACGGCGGCCGAGGCCAACCAGTACCGCATCTTCCGCTTCGATGCGGCGGGCGGGATCAAGGCGGCCTTCGTGCTGCTGCGCCTCGACGCGCATTTGGCCGCCGTCCCGGCCGAGGTTCTGGCCCTCGCGCAGGCCACGCAGACCTGGCTGTTGTGGTCCGACACGGCCTTTGCCGATGCGGCCCCGCTGGCGCAGGCGGGTGGGCGGGTGATCCTGCGGCCCGACATCGCGGGGGTGATCCGGGCGGCCTATGATCCGGTGCTGCCGGTCGCCGCCACCGATCCCGCCCATGCGCTGCGCCTTGCCGCCCGGATCACCGCGCCGCAGTGATGCTGCCGCAACCCGAACCCGACCCGGCCCAGACCCAGCCTGGACCCCGGCCCGACCGTGGCCCGCCCCCGATCCGGTCCCGGTCAGCCCGCGCAGTTGCGGCACAGCGGCGCGTCAGGCACGGCGTCCAGACGAGCGGGGCTGATCTCCTCGCCGCAGCGCATGCAGTGGCCGTATTCGCCGGTCTCGATCCGCTCCAGCGCCGCATCGATGCGCGCGACCTCGGCCTGGGCGGCCAGGCCCATGCCCTCCAGAACCTCGTCGTCCTCGCGCTCGGTCGCGGCTTCTTCCCAGTCGGTGGTGGAGCGCGAGGATAGCTCGCGCTCCACCTCCTGCATCCGCGCCATCAGCGCATCGCGCCGGGCCAGAAGTTCCGTCCGGCGTTCGGTGATGGTGGTCATGGTGCCCTCCCTGTACATCGGTGTACGCGACGCAGGCAGTGTGCGCCGACGCAGCCCCTTGCGTCCATGACTGAAATCAAGCGCCACGCCGCAAGGGAGGGCAAGATGCACAGCCACACCGTCCGGGTGTACTACGAGGATACCGACCTTGCCGGGATCGTCTATTACGCGAACTACCTGAAGTTCATCGAGCGCGCCCGCAGCGAATGGGTGCGCACGCTCGGCCTCGATCAACGGGGGATGCGGGCGCAGACCGGCGTGGTGTTCGCCGTACGCCGGGTGGTGGCGGACTATCTCGCGCCGGCCCGCTTTGACGACCTGCTGGAGGTGGTCAGTCGGCCCATGGCGGTCACGCCCGCGCGGCTGGTGATGGACCAGCGTGTCCTTCGCGACGGCCGCACGCTGTTCACGGCCCAGGTGACGCTCGTCGCGCTGGACGCGTCGGGGCGGGCGGTGCGGCTGCCGGCGGGCTTGCGCGATGCGGTGCAGGCGGCCGGCCCGGATCACGCGACGCCGGGGCAAGCCTCCGACCCAGCCCCCGACCCGGCCCCCGAAACGCGGGCCGGACGCTCAGCCCAGCAGCGGTGACCACGACGGGTCCGACGCGGCGGTCTCGGTCGGCAGCCGGCGCAGGTTGCGCCCCGAGATGTCCACCGACCACAGCGCCGGATTGCCGCCCGGAGGTTCGCGGGTGAACACGATGACCCGCCCGTTGGGCGCCCAGTTCGGGCCTTCGTCCAGGAACGACGCCGTCAGCAACCGCTCCTCCGAGCCGTCGACCCGCATCACCCCGATGTGGAACCGCCCCTGGTCGGACTTGGTGAACGCGACCATGTCCCCGCGCGGCGACCAGACCGGCGTGGCATAGCGCCCCGATCCACGGCTGATGCGCCGCGCGGCCCCGCCCCCGGCGGGCATGACATACAGCTGCTGCGTGCCCGCGCGGTCGGATTCGAACACGATCTGCCGCCCGTCGGGCGAAAAGCTGGGTGAGGTGGAGATCGACGGATCGCTGGTCAGCCGATCCACCCGCCCGCTCGTCAGCCCCACGGTGTAAAGATCCGTCGTCCCGCCGCGTGCCATGGAAAAGATCACCGTCTGCCCGTCCGGCGCAAACCGGGGCGAGAACGTCATCCCCCCCTGGTCGTGCAGCGCCCGCGGCCGCATGTCCGACAGCGCCATCACCATGATCCGCGGCGCCCCCGCCTCGAACGAGGTATAGAGCAGCCGGTCCCCCGCGGGCGAGAACCGCGGCGACAGCACGGTGGCGCGCCCGTCGGTCAGCATGCGCACATTGGCGCCGTCCTGGTCCATCAGCGCCAGCCGCTTGACGCGCCGGTCGCGCGGGCCGGTCTCGGCCACAAAGGCGATGCGGGTGTCGAAGTAGCCCCCCTCGCCGGTGATGCGGCTGTAGACGGCGTCAGAGACGCGGTGCCCCATCCGGCGCCAGTCTCCGGCGCTGCCTGCGAACTGCAACCCCTCGCCCATCTGCCGCCCCGAGACGACATCGAACAGCCGGAACTTGACCACGATGCGGTCGCCCGTCAGCCCCACCGCGCCCGTCACCAGCGCCTGGGCATTGATCGCGCGCCAGTCGGCGTGGCTGACCGGCGCGTCGAACGCGGTGATGCGCCCGATATGGGCCGACGCGGGGATTTCCCGGAACAGCCCCGTGCCCGTCAGATTGTTCGCCACCACCCGCGCGATCTGCGCGGTGTAGGGGGCGGCCGATCCGGTCTCGGCCACGAAGTCCGGGATCGCCAGCGGCACGGGCTCGATCACGCCCTCGGTGATCTCGATGCGCAGGGGGCCGGACTGGGCATGCGCCCGCGGCACCACCGCCCCGGGCAGGAGGGCGGCCGCAGCCGGCAGCATCAGGGCAGAGCGGCGGGTCAGGGTCATCGGATCCTCATGCTTTCGGGGTTGAAGGTCATCTCGACCTCGCGCCAGGCGTCGTAGCTGTCGGCCGGCAGGGGAAATCCGGTGGCGCCACAGCGCAGGATTGCGCGGCGCGCGGCCTCGAAGGCCTGGCGCGCGGCGGCCTCGGACCCGCCGGTGTAGTCGATCATCCGCACATCCCCCTCGGGCGTGGCGTCGCGCGCCAGCCGAAAGCCCACGGTGACGGTCACGGCCTGCGCCTCGGTCGAGAGCGGACCGATGTTCCAGCACTGTGCCACCGCCCGGCGCAGCGCGTCCACCGTGCCGCTGCCCAGGGCAGCAGGCCCGGCGGCAGGCCCGGACGCCGCGGTGCGGGCGGCATCGGCCACCGCATCGGCGATGGAAGCGAACAGTGCCTCGTCGAGGTCGGGGCCGCTGTCGGCGGGCCTGCTGCCCTGGGCAGCGGCA
>NZ_NHSD01000316.1 GCF_016653255.1 Rhodobaculum claviforme | reverse complement strand
CCTGAGCCTTCCTGTCACTGGCGACCCCGATGCCCGCCCACCCGCACCGCGGCGGGCAGGCGCGCATCGGGGTCGCCAGTGACAGGAAGGCTCAGGGGGTGGGTGCGCTGCATGGTGTCCTCCGGGTCAGGCATTGCGGGGCATCAGATACGCCAGGCACGACAGCGCATGGGTGCGCACGATATGCAGGAACTCATCGATATCCACGGCTTCGTCGGCAGCACCCATCCCCTCGGGCGAGCAGCCGTAAACGTAAGACGGCGTGCCCGCCTGCCGCCAGTGCTTGCAGTCGGTCGCGCCCAAGCTGACCGAGGGCACCGGTACCGGGCGGCCCAGCCCTTCGACGGTGCGCTGCACGATGCCCACCATCTCGTGGCCCGGGTCGCTGCGCGTGGGCTCGCAGGAATGCGTCCAGATCGGGGTCAGCCTGGCCTGCGGATGCCGCGCCATGATCTCCTCCACCTGGGCCAGCAGGAACGCATGGGTCATGGCGGGTGGCAGCCGCAGGTCGACCTCGAACCGACAGGTGCCGGGCAGGACGTTGATCTTCACCCCGCCCTGGATCACGCCGACGCTGACGGTGGTCCGGTTCAGGATCGCCGACGCGCCCGCACCCAGGCCCGCGTCGATCGCCTCGGCCGCGCCGGGCGGCAGGGGGACGGCGTCGGGGTCGGTGATCTGGCCAGCAAGGCTGTAAAGCTCGGTGATGATGCGGGTGGCGATCTCAATGGCGTTGGCGCTCTTGTGGACATAGGCCGCGTGGGCGCCGGGGGTGTCCACGTCGATGTGCACCCGCAGCGTGCCCTTTTCGCCGTAGCGCACCAGCGTCGGCACCGACGGCTCGCCATTCAGCATGCAGTCCCCGCGCACCCGGTCAGGGAATGTCTCCAGCAGCCAGCGCGCGCCCCAGGTGCCGCCCGTCTCCTCGTCCGACACGCAGGTCAGGGTCAGCCGCCCGGCCAGATGCTCGCGCAGCCGGTGCATGTAGCCATAGGCCCAGACCGACGCCGTGGTGCCGCATTTCATGTCCACCACCCCGCGCCCGTGCACCCGACCGTCCGCGATGTCTCCGCTCCAGGGATCGCGGGACCACAGCGCCGCATCGCCCGCCGGGAACACGTCGATGTGGCCGTTCAGAACCAGATGGCGCCCCGGCGCCGCGCCGTCGAATGCGCCCACGATGTTGGGCAGATGCGGCTTGGCGGCCAGGATTTCCCCCGGCAGCCCGTGGGCGTGCAAGTGGTCGAGCAAGAACCCCGCCGCCAGCACCGTGTCGCCCGGCGGGTTGGGCGTGGGGATCGCGGTGAAGGCCGACAGGAAGGCGATCAGCCGCTCGCGGTCCTCCTCGATCCAGCAGAGGACCGTTTCGCGCAGCTCGTCAAAACTTGCAGAGGGCATGGGACGCCTTTCAGGGAGATCAGGCCGGACGTGGCCGCAGTCGAGGAGAGAAACTGTCGAGGGTAGGGATGCGACGGGTCCGCGCGCGCCTGTGCGGCCCGCGCATCAGGGTCGGTGCACGCGCACGCACCAGGGACCGCCGTGGCCACATCGTCGAACAGCCCGTCGCAAACATGAGCGCCTTGGCGGCGCCGTCCGCGGCCGGGCAGCCGCAAGGGGCGGGTTCGGCGGAATGCCGGGCCGCGCCCGGCCGGGGGTGTAGTTCAGCACCGGCGCCAGCAGGTCGTGCCTGCCCGTCTCTTCCGACGCAGGGCGGTCACCGGTCTGCCGGACGGGATCGGTGTTGCGCATCGCAGTCCTCCTCAGGCGGGCACGGGGGCATCCACGCGGGGCACCGCCGCGATCAGACGCTGGGTATAGGGATCCTGCGGATCGCCCATGATCTGCGCGGCGGTGCCGACCTCCACCAGCTTGCCGTGGTGCATGACCGCGATCCGGTCGGCCAGATGCGCCACCACCGACATGTCGTGCGAGATGAACACATACGCGACCCCCAGCCGGTCGCGCAGATCCGCCAGCAGGTTCAGGATCGCCGCCTGCACCGAGACATCAAGCGCGGACACAGGCTCGTCGCACACGATGATGCGCGGGTCGGTGGCCAGCGCGCGGGCGATGCCCACGCGCTGCTTCTCACCTCCCGACAGCTGGTGGGGGAAGCGCGCGGCGTAATGCGCGGGCAGGCGCACGAGGTCCAGAAGCTCGGCCACGCGCCCCTCCACCGCGCGGCCGCGCGCAAGGCCGAAGCGCACCAGCGGACGAGCGATGGAGGCGCCGATGGACTTGCGAGGGTTGAGCGAGCTGTCGGGGTTCTGGAACACGATCTGCGCGGTGCGGCGCATGCCTTCCAGCGTGCGCTGGGGGGCCAGGGCGATCTCCTGCCCGTCGATGCGGATCGATCCCGCTTCGGGGTCCAGGAGCCGCAGGATCGTGCGCCCCAGCGTGGTCTTGCCGGAGCCGCTCTCGCCCACCAGCCCCAGCACCTCGCCCGCGTGCAGCCGCAGCGACACGGTGTCGATGGCTTTGATCGTAGTCGTCGCGCGCACCGGGCGCCAGCCGCGCAGGCGCAGGCCTTGCGACAGGGTGAAGGTCTTGCGCAGATCAGTCACCTCCAGCACCGGGCCGTCCGCGCTGGCGGGCGGGCGCTGGCAGGCGGTGTCGTCGGTAGGCCAGGGGTCCGCCGCGATCCCCGGCAGCCGGTGGCAGCGCGCCTGCCGGTCGCCAACGCGCACCAGATCCTGCGGCCGCTCGCAGCCCGGCGCAGCAAAGGCGCAGCGCGCGGCAAAGCGGCAGCCGTGGGGCGGGTCGCGCATGTCCGGCATCCCCCCGGGGATCGACGCCAGGCGATGGCGCTTGGCGTCGATGCGCGGGATCGCGGCCAGAAGGCCCTTGGAATAGGGGTGGTTGGAGCGCCACAGAACATCGGTCGTGGGCCCCGTCTCCACCGTCTGGCCCGCGTACAGAACCACCACCCGGTCCGCTATGCGCCGCACCACCCCGAGGTTATGGCTGATGAACAGCATCGTCAGGCCGCGCCGTGCGCGCAGATCCTCCAGCAGCGTCAGGATCTGCGCCTCGATGGTGACATCCAGCGCGGTTGTCGGCTCATCGAGGATCAGAAGCTCCGGCTCCGGCCCCAGCGCGCCCGCGATCAGCACGCGCTGGCGCATACCGCCCGACAGCTCGTGCGGATAAGCCTGCGCGATGGCGGCGGGGTTGCGGATGCCGACCTCGTCCAGCAGTTCGACCACGCGGGTGGCGGCGGCGTCCTCGGACAGGCCCAGATGATGGATCAGCCCCTCGGCCACCTGCACCCCGATCCGCAGCGAGGGGTTGAGGACGGAGAACGGGTCCTGAAACACCATCCCCAGCTGCGCGCCCCGCAGGCGGCGGCGTGCATCGGGGGTCATCGCCCCCAGATCCTGCCCCTTGAACAGCACCCGGCCCGAGGTCACGCGCGCCTCGGGAGGCAAAAGACCCATGGCGGCGACGGCGGCGGTGCTCTTGCCCGATCCACTCTCGCCCACCAGTGCCAGCGTGGAGCCGCGCGGGACCTCCAGCGAGACCCGGTCCAGCGCCTGGATGCGCCCCGAGGCGGTGTGGTAGCTGACGGAGAAATCCTCGATCCTCAGCATCTCAGGACCCCTTCGCGCGCGATTTCAGGCGCGGGTCCAGCAGTTCGCGCGCGCCGTCCCCCAGCAGGTTCACCCCGATCACCAGCAGGCACAGCGCCGCCGCGGGCGCGAGTGCCACCCATGGCGCGCGGTCCAGAAAACTGCGCGCCTCGGAGATCATCAGCCCCCAGTCGGAGCTCGGCGGCTGCGCCCCCAGCCCCAGAAAGCTGAGCGCGGAACCCAGCAGGATCGCATAAGTCACGCGCAGCGACGCCTCCACGATCAGCGGCGGCCAGGCGTTGGGCAGTATCTCGCGGAAGAGGATGTAGGCGTGGCTCTCGTACCGGGCGCGGGCGGCCTGGATGAAATCCTCGCGCGACAGCGACAGCGTGACGCTGCGGGCCAGCCGCGCGATGGGCGGGATGTAGACAAAGCCCACCACCAGCGCGACCTTCCACAGCGCCGGCGGCGTGACCGCCAGCACCAGCAGGCCCATCATGATCGGCGGCACCGCCATCAGCACATCGCACAGCCGCATCAGCGCCTCGTCGGTCTTGCCGCCGAAGTACCCCGCTGCAAGCCCGATGGGCACGCCGATCGCCAGGCTGACCACCGTCGCACTGACCCCCAGCGCCAGCGACAGCCGCGTGCCCATCAGCAGCCGGCTGAGGACATCGCGCCCAAACTCGTCCGTACCCAGCCAGTAGGTGGCGCTGGGGGGCTGGAACCGCGTGTCGATGGAGATGGTGTCCCACGGATGCGGCGCGATCCACGGCGCGAGCAGCCCCAGCACCACGATGGTCGCGGTGATGACAAGGCCGATCTTCATCTGCACCGGCATCGGCCGGCGCGGACCCTTCGGCAGGGATGCGGGGGCGGCGGGGGCGGCGCTCATGGCGGGTTCTTTCATCGGAGGGTCACTCGGCCCGCTGGCCCAGGCGGATGCGCGGGTTCAGCCGGGCATACAGAAGATCCGCCAGCAGATTGGCCACGGCATAGGTCGCCGCCACCACCAGGATCGCGGCCTGCAGGGTGGGGATGTCCCGGCTCTGGATGGAGAAGATGATGAGACGCCCGAGGCCGGGGTAGGCAAAGATCGCCTCCACCACCACGATGCCGCCCATCAGCCGGCCGAAATCCATCGCCAGTACCGTGATGGTGGGCAGAAGCGCGTTGCGCAGCGCGTGGCGGAACACCACTACGCGTTCCGGCAGGCCCTTGGCCCGCGCGGCGTTGACGTACGGGCTCTGCAGCGTCTCTATCATGCTGGATCGGGTCAGGCGCGAGACATGCGCCAGATGACCCGCCACCAGCGTGATCACCGGCGCCACGATGTGCCAGAACCAAGTGCCGAAGCCCGCCGACATCGGCTCGTAGCCCGACGCCGGCAGCCATCCCAGCCAGGCGGCAAAGATGATGATCATCAAGATCGCCCAGACGAACTCCGGGATCGCCACGCCGACGTAGGTACCGACCGAGATCACATGGTCCGCCGTGCGCCCGTGGCGCAGCGCCGCCCACACCCCCATCCCGATCCCCAGCACCACGATCAGCGCGAACGCCGACAGCGCCAGCGTCAGGGACCGCAGCACCGCCTCCAGCAGCATCGGCGCGATGGGGCGGTTCATCAGCGGCGAGATCCCCAGATCCCCCCGCACGATGCCCCCCGCCCACCGCAGGTACTGCATCCAGACCGGGTCATTGAGGCCCAGCCGCGCCTCCAGCGCCGCGACCTGATCCGCGGGGGCGAACTGCCCCAGGATCAGATACGCTACGTTGGCGGGCAGGATCGTGGTGATGCCGAACACGAGCATCGAGACCGCCACCAGAACCAGCACGATCAGCGACAGGCGCCTGAGAATGTAGGCGGTCATTGAGGCCCGTCTCCCTTCACTCGGCCATCGACACGTCGGCCAGTTCCAGCCACATCATCGGTGTGGAGCGGAAGCCTTCGACGCGGCGGTTGACGCCGTTCACATGCGCCATCGAATAGGCGATGATCCCCGGCACGGTCTCGTCCAGCACGGCCTGAAGCTCCTTGAACAGCTCCTCCAGCTCGGACTCGTCGCGGGTCTCGCGGGCGCGGTCGAGGATCTCGTCGGCGCGCTCGTTGGAGTAGTTCCAGAGCCGATGGTTCCAGCTGCCCTGCGAATGGAAGAACGGATGCAGCGCGGTATCCAGCGTGGGGCGCGCGAAATACCCGTCCACATAGATCGGCGCCTGCCCCGCGACGTTGGCGGCGTAGGAGGCGAACGGCACCCGCTCGATGTCGATGTTGATGCCGGCCTGGCGGGCCATGTCGCGCACCGCGACCCCCATCCGCACGCGCTGCTCACGCTCCTGCGGGACCTGCATGGGAATGGTGAAGCCGTCGGGGTACCCGGCCTCGGCCAGGAGCGCGCGGGCGCCCTCGATGTCGGGGGCGGCGAACTCAAGCGCATCGTTGAAGAACGGATGGCTCGGCGGGATCGGGCTGTGGGTGGGCGCGCCCTGCCCGAAGATCGCAAGCTCCACCAATGCGGCCTTGTCGATGGTCATCGCCAGCGCGCGGCGCACGCGCTCGTCCTCGAAGGGGGGCGTGGTGTTGTTCAGGATCACCCCGTCCCAGGTGGCGGTGGCGACCGCATCTACGCGGATGGTGTCGTGGTCGGCGAACCGCTCCACCTGCTCGTAGGGCAGGTTCCACAGGATATCGATGGAGTCGGATTCCAGTGCCGCCACCCGCGCCGCCGCCTCGGGGATGATGCGCAGCGTCACGCCATCCAGCGAAGGCTTGCCATCGATGAAGTAATCGGGGTTGGCCACCAGCTCCAGCCGGTCGCCGGGCGACCAAGACACGAACCGGAACGGCCCCGTGCCCACCGGCGCGTTGGACAGATCGTCCAGCCGGTCATGGGGCACGATGCGCATCTGACGGTCGGCAAAGATGTCGGCGAACCCGGAATAGGGGGCGTTCAGCGTGAACTCCACCGTGCGCGCGTCGATGGCCGCCACCGTCTCCACCATCCCGAGGTTGGTCCGTGCGCGCGAGCCGAAGCCCTCGTCCAGGATACGCTCCACGGTGGCGACCACGTCGGCGGCCTCCAACGCGCGGCCGTGGTGGAACGTCACGTCGTCGCGCAGGTGGAACGTCCAGGTCATCAGATCGTTCGAGATGTCCCATCGCTCCGCCAGGTCGGGCTCCACCACCAGATCCGGCGTCAGCTTCGTCAGCCCGTTGAACACCAGATGCACATAGACATATTCATCCCCGATCGTCGTCAGCGCGGGATCGAGCTGGTTGAGCGAGGTTCCCAGCGCGACCCGGACCGTCCCTTCGGCCCAGGCCGCCCCGGTCGTCAGCGCGGTGGTGGCGGCCAGCGCCACGAGGAACTTCTTCACAGGCAGTTTCGTCATTGGTCGGACCTCTCTGCGGGGGTTGCGGTATCAGTGTGGTGGGTGCGCACGACATGGTCGGGATCGGTAGCGCGCTGGTCGTAAAGCCCGGCCAACGGCTCGTAGGCCGCCCACAGGCGTTCCAGCGAGGCGATGGGGTCGGGATCGCCATCCACACGCAGATCGACGTGTGGGAATGCGTAGCGGTCCACCACCAGCAGCGCGGTGGCGATCAGGGGCGCGAACTCGCTGCCCGCGTCATGCCCAGCAACCAGCGCATCCAGAAGGCGACGGGCGATGTGATCCTGGGGGCGGGCCTCGAAGGCTGCGACCATCGCCGCCGGCACCGTAGCCGAGCGCACGATGTTGGCCAGCGCGAAACAGTCCTGCCCGCACAGATCGCCCTTTTCGGGCTTGTTGCTCTCGCCGGTGAAGGTGGCGGTCCGTCCCTGTGCGTCGATCACGCCCAACTGGCGCCAGTCCGAGCGCGGCGTCACCGCCACCAGCCCCGCCAGCACCTGCGGCGCGGAGTAGCCCAGCCGCAGCATCTCCAGCCCAAGCGGACCCAGGCGGGGGTCGGTCATGTGCTGCGTCAGCACCGCGCCCAGGCCCGGCGCGGCGTATGGGCACCGCGCCCCGACCGCCACCGACGAGGTGGTCACCACACAGCCGAACATCCCGCTTCGCGCACAGCGCCCCGCCAGTGAGAACGTCATCCACGGATCCCTTTTCCCGCCCGGCGCGCCCGTCGGGCCGCTCTTGTCGGGGAAAGCCTGACACAGGGAACTCCGGGCGATCTAATAGCAAAGCCGGGGTTGCTATTCGCGCGGCTTATACGGACTTGGACAACTGCGCGGCGGATGCACAAGGCGCGACCGCGCCCAGTCAGAACCATCAACAAACTGTTATGTCATGGAAACCCGCCGCGCCGCGCGACCGGTCGGCGCGTATGCAACGGCCGTCGCAGGGTGCAGTGGGCCTGCCCGGTCCTCGGTGGCGAGTAGGGGCGGCCATGCAGGGTGCGCAAAAAACGCGCACCGACCGAAGGGGGCCGCATGTCGACACACGGGGGCGCGGTGGCGAATCGTCCTCAGCCAGCCAGCGCCGCCAGCAGGGCGCGCGCGTCGCGGCTGCGGGGCAAGGCCGCGACGATCCCGGCCACCGCGTCGGCCCGTGCGGGCGTCAGCGCGCGACGCGCCAGCCCGTCGTATTTTGCCCGCAGCAGCGGCGCCGGCAGCGGGTTGTCCGGCGCGCCCAGCGGGCTAGACGTCGGCTCCTCAATCACCGTGCCGCAGGCCAGCTCCAGGATCACCGAGGCGTCCCAGCTCGCGGAGACGGCGGCGTCCTCCACGACCGTGATCCGAGCCAGCAGCGCGCGCAGGGCGGCATCGGCGCGGGCCCCTTCGGCATAGGCCGACAGCTCGGCGGTGCCAAAGCGGATCTGCGCCGCAATGCCGTAAGGCAGGCTCATCTGCGCGCCTGCCAGCGTGGACACATCGCGCCCGCCCACCATTCCGATCAGGAACGCATTGAGGCGCACCCGCACCGCCGCCACCGCCTCGGGCGTCAGCGCCACGCGGGCCTGCACGCGCGCCACCGCATCCACCGCCGCATGCACATCGCGGCATGAGGCATGGGGCTTGATCGCCGCATCCTCGATCCGCCAGTGGTGCCCGAGGTCGGCCAGCATCAAAGGATCTGGGCGCGCAGGTCCGCCGTGGGTGGCGAAAAACCCGCCCCAGACATCCTCGAACAGCGCGCCCGGCCCGGTCATGCCGGCCTGCGCCAGCAACGCAGCCGTCAGCCCTGCCTGGGCCGCATGACCCGCGTGCAGCCGCTTGGCCATGGTGCCATCGTGGATGAAGGCCCATGTCCCCGCCGCCATGCTGGCCGCCAGACCCAGTGCGTGGGCGGTGCGCTCCGCGTCCAGCCCCAGCACATGCGCCGCCGCCGCCGCCGCCCCAAACGCCCCGCAGGTCCCGGTGGAGTGCCAGCCCACCGAGTTGTGCGCGCGATAACCCCCGAACCCCAGCAACACGCGGCGCCCCACGTCATAGCCCAGCACCATCGCCGTCAGCACCCGCGCGCCGCTGACCGGCCCCGGCGCCAGCGCCAGGCCTGACAGGATCGCGGGCCACACCACCGCACCGGAGTGGTCGCACCCGCCGGTGTCATCGAGCTCGTAGGCATGGGCCGCGATCCCGTGCACCAGCGCAGCTGCGCGGGGGGTCAGCCGCCCCCCCTGCCCCGCCAGCGGCATCGCGCCGTCCTCACCGGCCCCGCGCAGCATCGCCACGGCGGCCTGTGTCTCGGCCGCGTCGGCGCCAGCCAGCATCACCCCCAGCGTGTCCAGCGTGTGGTCCAGCGCCTTGGCCACCAGCGGCTCCGGCAACTCGGACAGCCGCGCACCGGCGACATGGGCCGCAAGCGAGGCGCTGGTCGCGGTCATGGCTGACAATGCCGCCGCGCCAGCCAGTCGGCGACGACGACGCAGGCGGCCATGAAATCCTCGATCTCCATGGCCTCCTCAGGGGTGTGGCTGCCGTTCTCGTTGCGCACCAACACCATGCCCACCGGCACGCCCGCCGCGCCGAACGCCGCCGCATCGTGGGAAGCTGGACTGCCCAGCATCATGTGCGACACGCCATGGTGCGCCGCCGCCGCCGCCAGATCATCCCGGATGTCCGCCGCCATCGGCCCCACCGCCGCAGAGGCGCGCGCGCCCAGCTGAAACGTCACGCGGTACTCGGCCTCGATTCGCGCGACCAGCGCCAGCAACTCCGCCTCCAGTCGCGCCAGCACCACCGGGTCCTGCGCCCGCATGTCGAGCGAGAAGTGGAACAGCCCCGGCACCGTCGTCAGCCCGTGGCGATCGGCGTCGGTGTGGAACCGCCCCAGCGTGATCGCGGCGGGCGTGCCCTCGGCCTCCAGCCGCTGCCACAGGCGATCCAGCTCCACCGCCAGCACCGCGCCCGCGACGGCCGTATCGTGGCGAAACCGGCGCGGCGTGCCGACATGCTGGTGACGCCCCAGGATGCACGCGGCCGGATAGCGGACATTGCCCGGAATGCCGGTGCAGATCCCCAGCGCGTCGCCGGTCTCCAGCAGCACCGGAGCCTGTTCGATGTGCACCTCCAGAAACGCGGCGATCCGGTCGGGGGCAAAGGTGGGCCCGGCGCGCAGGGCGTCGGGGTCGCCGCCGCACTCGGTAATGTGCTGGGCCAGCGTGCGGCCTGTGTCGATGCGGTGGGCGCGCTCCAGCGTGCCCTCAGGCAGGGTTCCCAGCGCCGCGCGGCTGCCAATGTAGGAGACCTCGAACCACACGCTTTCCTCCGCGCGGATGCCCATGGCGATCAGGTCGCGCAGCGGCCGCAGGCCCGCGTCGCGCAGAGCCCGCAGCGCCACCAGGCCCGCCAGCACGCCGGCGGCCCCGTCAAAATTCCCCCCACGCGGCACGCTGTCGAGATGCGAGCCTATCAGCACCGAACGCCCGTCCCCCCCCTGCGCCGCCCAGCGGGCATAGGTGTTGGCGGCGGCATCTGTCGTCACCTCCAGCCCGCTGTCGCGCGCGGCGTCCGCCATCGCCCGGTGGCCCCGGTTCTCGCCAGCGCCATAGGTGTCGCGCAGCACGCCGCCGGCTGGGTCGGGGTTTTCGTCGCGGATGCGGTCCAGGAACGCGCTGGCGAACGGCTGTTGCGCGCGCACCGCGCGTTCCACGCGGTCGCGCAGGGCCGGAATGGGTCCGGCGGGCTGGGATGGGGTCATGCGGTCCTCTTTGCCTGGGCGGGCGGGGCCTGGGCTGGCGGGCATCAGTCCCACTGCAGCACGCCGGCAGGGGGCGCGATGTCCGGCGCGTCGGCGATCATGCGCGCCCACACGGCGCGGGTGACGGCCTGCGCCTCGGCCAGAAGGGCGTCCTCGTCGATGGTGGTGACGCGGCCATCGCGCATCAGCCACTCGCCGTCCACGATCACGCCGTCCACCGTGCCGGGGTGGGCATAATGCACGATGTTCGACACCAGCCGGATGATCGGGCGCAGCGCGGCCGAGTTCAGGTTCAGCACCGTCAGATCCGCCCGGAAGCCCGGCACGATCTGTCCGATGCGGTCTGCGGCGCCCACGCTGGCGGCCGCCGTACGCGTGACCATGTCGAGCACCTGCTGCGGGTCGGGCGCGCCGGGGCTGGGCGCGTCGTCCCCCCAACGCGTACGGTGAACCATCGAGCCGAAGGCCATGGTGTGGAACATGTCCTCGCTCATGTTGTCGGTCCCCAGCGCGATCTGGACGCCCGCGTCCTGAATCCAGCCCATCGGCGCGCGGTGCAGGCCCCGCCGGCTGGAGCTGGCCGGGCAATGCACCATGCGCACGCCGCGTTGCGCTAGAAGCGCCACGTCCGATTGCGTGCAATAGGTCCAGTGCGCGGTGGTCAGGTCCGGGCCCAGAAACCCCTCCCGGTCCAGATACTCCGCCGGGGTCAGGCCCCCGTGCTGGGCGGCGACGGCGGCGACCTCGCCCCGGCTTTGCGCAAGATGGCAGGTCCGCGTCAGGCCCTGCGCGCCCGCGCGGTCCATCAGCTGCGCCAGCATCGCGGGTGAGCAGTTGTCGGGCGCATGCGCCGCGATCTGGCAGTTCACCCGGCCGCCCCGCGCGCCGTGCCACCCCTCCACCAGCGCGTCGGTGCGGTCCAGAAACGCCTGCCCGAAGGCCGGCTCCACGGTGTAGTCGCCGAACCGGATGCGGCGGGTGTCGATGTCGGCACAGCTTTCCGACAGCCACAGCCGCATGCCCGTATCCGCCATTGCGCCTGCATAGGTGGTGACATGGCGGAACGGATCGACCAGCGTCGTGGTGCCCGAACGGATCGCCTCCAGACACCCAAGGGCTGCGATCACGGACCGTTCCGCCGGCGTCATGGCATAGGACACCGGCGTCATGTAGCGATAGATGATCTCACCGTCCCAATCCTCCACCGTGCCCTTGAGCGCCAGCAGCACGGTGTGGGTGTGCGCGTTAATCAGGCCTGGCAGGATCGCACGCCCGGCCATCGGCACCGTCATCAGCCCCGGGTGGTCGCGCAGCACCTCGGCCGTGGGGCCGACGGCGGCGATGCGCCCGTCCATCACCGCCACCGCGCCATTGCGAAGGATGCGGCGGTCGTCGTCGCAGGTGACAACCGTGGCCTGCGTCAGGACATAGGACATGCGCTCTCCGCCGCTTGCAACCGTGGACTAGCCCGCGGCGCCAGTGTGGACCCGCGCCCGCGCCTCGGGCAACACCAACGGCCCGCGCGGTCTATTCGGATTTTCGTGGTCGCATTCGCCGGGCAAATAGTGTCAGAGCGCCGCACGCCGCGACATGAAGCCCTGCGCCTGCCGGCTAACGTGACGCAGGAACTGGGCGGCCGACTTCGACAGCGGCGTCTTGGGCGACCACACCGCCGAGGCCACCACGTTGTGCGACGGCACCACCGGGCGCACCGTCAGCCGATCCCCCGCGCAGGTCAGCGCCGACAGCGCATCGACCAGCGCGACCCCCACCCCCGCCTGAACAAGGATGCACGCGGTGTTGCAGTACCGCACCTCCACATCGAAGGCGAAGGGGACATCGCAGTCGCGGAAGATCGCGCGCGTCATCTCGCCCATGCGGGTGTCGGGCTGCAGCGCGACAAAGGAGTGGCCCGCGATGTCGGCCGGTGCGACCTCGGGCAGGGTCGCCAGCGGATGCTCGGGGGGCATGATGCACACCAGCGGCTCAGAAAAGAACACCTCGGTGCACAGGCCGGTGTCGTCGCCGGCGCCCAGAACGAATCCCAGCTCGGCCGTGCCCGCCCCCACCGAGGCCAGGGTCGAGGAGTAGCTGCAGATGTCGAAATGCGCCGCAACGCCGGGCGACTGCGCCAGAAAGCTGCGCAGCGCCAGCGGAATCACGCTGTGGCCCAGGGGCGGCGAGGCAAGGATGCGGATGGAGCCCAGCCGGTGCTTACGCATGTCCGAGATCCGCGCCTCCAGCGCCTGATAGACGTCGAACAGATGCTCGGTCTCCCGGAAGATCATCATCGCCTCGGGGGTAGCGAACAGGCGGTTGTTCACCCGCTCGAACAACGCGAATCCCAGCTGCGATTCCATGTGCTTGATGGCGTTCGACACCGCCGGCTGCGACAGCCCCAGCTCGTGGGCGGCGCGCACCGTCGTCTCGCACCGGATCACGGCACGCAGAAGTTCCAGCTGGCGCAGCTTCATGGCCCGGGTCCCCCGCCTAGCGCGGAGCAAGGCCACCCCATCCGGGCAACGCGCGCAAGGCCCAACTTCAGCAGGTTTGTGGGGGGGCGCGGGGTCGCATCCCCCAGACATTGGAAAAGGCTTGGTCAACTCGGGTCGGTGCGGCAATAAATTACGCCAAGAAGCATACATGACGCCGCCAACCCCATCACACGACCGAGCAGCCAGACTGACCATGTCAATCGGCACACGACGCAGGCATCGAATCGCACGACCGGCAGGTGATGGGCGACAGCGGGCATTACGGTTCTCTGCGGCGGCTGGGGCCAATTAGTGGTCCTCCTCCAGGATGTGCGTGCTGAAACGAAGATTGTGAAGGATCGCAGAGCCTCATGCACAGGGGAGACGCACCGTGACAGTGTGTAACGCATTCGTTGATCGTGATATCCAGAAGGACACGATCACGGTGGCGGTAGCTGATGCGAGCGCTCGCATCCTGCGACTAGGCTCCGGAGCCGATGGTGGCCATGGCGACCCCCCGGCCAGCACGGAGTGCCTTGCCCCAAGTGTCCGAATGGAGGATACGCACAACTCTGTAGCGGCGCGGCGTCCGTTGGCGTCCGAGGCGCTGGTGCATGTGCGTCGTTGTCGGGCCTCGAGACCTCGACGACGAGGATCCCGCCCGCTTAACCTTGCTGGCGATCCTGCCCGAGGGCACGGACACCCCATCGACATCGGGGCAGAACTTCGGACGCACACCCCGGCCGCGACCCTGTCGACACCGAGGGCCGACTCGACGCCCTCTCCGGGCCCTCCCTCCTGTCAAAATCATGGTACGGTCACGGCGATGGCGCGGCAGCGACAGGCCTGGCACAGCTGTCCGCCGTGACCCGCGACGCAACTCCGTTGGCAGGCAACCCCAATAGCGCAAGGACGTGACATGAGCGACACGACAGAGCAGGCACTGCTCGCTCGGATCGACGCGGATCGGGCCGAGATCGTCCAGTTCCTTCAGGACTTTCTTCGCGAAAGGACCCCGAACCCCCCGGGCGACACGCGCGGTGCGGCGGCATTCATCCGGCGGTTCCTCGATGCCCACGGGTTGCCCCACCGCGTCGTGTCGCCCCACCCCGAGATGCCCAACATCGTTGGCACCTGGGAGGGGGGCCTGCCCGGGCGGCACCTGGTCCTGAACGGCCATATCGACGTCTTTCCTGTCGACCCGGACGACCCGCGCTGGATCGTCGATCCCTGGAACGGGGATATCCGTGGAGACAAGATCTATGGGCGTGGCGCGTGCGACATGAAGGCCGGCACAACCGCGTCGATCTTCACCTATGCCTATCTGTATCCGCTGCGCGACCGGCTGCGCGGAAAGCTGACCCTTACCTGTGTGTCAGATGAGGAGACATTCGGGCCCTGGGGGGCGCGATACCTGATCGAGAACGAACCCGAAGTCCTCGGCGACTGCGTGCTCAATGGCGAGCCGAGCAGCTCCTTCACGATCCGCTTCGCCGAGAAGGGCAATCTGTGGCTGCGGCTGCAGGTGGAGACGACCGGCGCGCACGGCGCCTATATCCATGCTACCCGGAGTGCGAGCAAGATCGCGATGGAGATCGCCCATCGGCTGGAGGCGGTGTGCGATATCCGCACGCCCCTTCCGAATGCGCTGGCCAAGGCCGTGGCCGATGCGCACGAGGCGACCGACATCGCCATGGGCGAGGGCGCAGCGGACACCGTCCCGCGCATCACGCTCAACGTCGGGCAGATCCACTCGGGCCTGAAGGTCAACATGATCCCGGGCTTTGCCGACATGGAGCTGGATTTCCGCCTTCCCCCGGGAACGACCCGGGAAACAGTCTGGCAAAAGATCACGGACATCCTGGCCGACTACCCCGACGCCCGGCTGCACGAAATCGGCCACGCGGCGCCGTCGCATTGCGACCCGAACGGTGAAATGGTGGAGATCCTTCAGGACACCGTGGAAGCGCTGCAGGGGCATCGCCCCGTGCCCGTCGTCAGCCTCGGGGGAACGGATGCGCGGCTCTGGCGCTGGCGCAACATTCCTGCCTATGTCTACGGACCGTTCCCCCACGGTATGGGCGGGGCCAACGAACACGTCGATGTCGAGGAGTTCCTACACATCGTGCGGACACATATCCTGGCAGCCTACCGGTACCTCAGTCGCGAAGCATGAGAGGGCGGCCGGGAGCCGCAGGCAATGCAGCGGCCCATTCGACGATCTCCTGTGGTGCGGGCGTCGCGCTCGAAGCCCGACCTCGGCCCCTTCGGCAGTAAGGAGGAGTGGAGCCTGCCTCGGAAGATGGATCCGCCGGGCACGGATGCCCTCGCCGGGACCAGTATCGACGGACGCCCGTTACAGGTGCCCGCATCCGCCGACAGGATCGAACTGTACGGGGCGGGCGGTGACACACCCGCGCCGTCGCCACGCGTGCCGGCGCCGATTTGCCGAAGATCGAGGCCAAGGGCCTCGCAAGCCCGGAGTTGCTGATGGGCATCGACATCTCCGCGAGGAAGTCCGGCTGACGACCACAGCTGGCCCGTCAGCATTGCCGCGCGCCAGATGTCCGAGCCGTGACGTCGTGCCCGCTACGTCACCGTCCATTCCGGCCCGCGGGGGGTGTCGACCCACTCGGGCCATCGGTGATGGATCGGGGCCTCGAAATCACAGGGCAGCAGGGGGGCAACCCAGTCGGTGCCGCCGATGCCGCCGCCAGTGCGGGCCTTGAACTCGGCCTTCGCGGCGGCCAGGATCGCGGGATCGGCGATCAGGTCCAGAAGTGTCGCCGCAATCACCTGCGCAGCCTTGGACCACATCGGGTCGATGCAGGCCGGCACGCCGCCCATGGCATGGCGCACCCATTCCGGACAGCGCCCCGCACCCGCCGGCATCCGCAAGGTGGGCCGCGCCACATACAGCCGCACCGTGGGCGCGTGCCAAGTGTATTCGACGTAATCATCGGCCGCGAAGTGCATCTGCCAGGCGGGCAGCTGCGCGCGGAATGCGGCCTCGGCCTCCTCGGGGGGGCACAGGCGTTCCAGCGCGGGGTGGAAGGGGTCCTCCAGCGCATCGACCCCGATCTCGGCATGGGCGGCGCGGGCAAAGGCGCGGGCGTCCTCGTCCCATTTCGGCGGCCCCACCCGTTCGAAATTGGCATAGGCTGCGCGCGCCATCGCATGGTTGGGCAGGCCCAGCCGCGTACGGGTGACCCAGCGCCCCTCCCAAGTGCAGTGGGTCATGGCGGCGACATGCTCGGCGTTGCGGTCCAGCACCTCGAAGACGGCCTCGCACATGTCCAGCTTGGGGGCGCGCAGAGAATACTGGATCTGGCCGTACCCGGGCGCGATGTTGTCGGCACAGGCCTGCCCCGCGACGGGGATGAACTCATTGAGCGACCATGACCCGCGATGCGGCAGCATCGATTCCTTCATCATCTTGGAATTGGCGTACATCATGCACACCGCGTCGATGGCGCCGGGCGCACGGGCGCTGGCATGGGGGTGCGGCACCACCCCGTCGCCGCGGGCCTGCCACGTCTCCGGGTTGCGGCACTCGAAGGTATAGAGCCGCGACCAGTAGGCGGCCGAGGTCGTGTCCCAGAACACCCCGTTGGTCAGCGTTTCGAAGGAATGGGGGTGAAAGCTGATGGCGGCGTCCAGATCGTCATAGAAGCCGTGCGCGGCGTGCACCGGCTTGGAGCCGCAGAACTTCTCGGCCGGTTCGCCGAAGAACACCAGCGTGCCGGGCAGCGCGTGGGCCTCCATCGCGTGCCTGGCCGCCAGGAACCCCGCCAGCTGTCCCATCCCCAGCGCCGAATGCGGATCGGTGTGGCCGGCGGCGTGGCGCGACGTGCCGGGGCGCGGCATCCGGCGCGGCTCTGGCGCCTGCGACTGGCCCGGAACGGCGTCATATTCGGCATACCCCGCCAGCCGTGGCCCCGCGCCGGCGGGCGACACCCAGGTGGCGCGGAACGCGGTCGGCATCCCGGCGGTGCCCTCCTCCACCTCGAACCCCTCGGCCCGCAGCCGGTCCACATACCAGCGCGCCGAGCGGTATTCCCGCCAGGACGGCTCGTGCATGTCCCAGATCGCCACGTGATCGCGCGAAAACGCGCCGTGGCGATCGGCAAGATACTCCAGCGCCACGCGCTGCGGGGCGGACAGGTCGGGATGGTCGGTCATGACGTGGCTCCGCTGTCGGGCAGGGGGTCGGGAAACCGCCGCAACACCTCGTCGCGCCCGCTTTCGATATGTTCGGCCATCGCGGCCTGCGCGGCGGCGGCATCGCGGGCGTCGAAGGCGCGCAACACCGGCAAGTGGGTTTCGGCGTTGAACACCGGATCGCGCGAGATATTGCCCACCAACGTGATCCCCGCCAGCAGCTCGGTGCCCAGGGTGCGCATCAGCGCGTGGATGTGGCTGTTGCCGGCGATCTCGGCGATCAGCAGGTGGAACGCGAAATCCGCCATCACCTGCGCCTGGGTGTCGGCGGCCGCGGCGGCGGTGTGGATGGCGCCATAGGCACGCCACAGCGCCGCGCGGTCGTCGGCGCCCGCGCGACCCACCGCGACGCCCGTGGTATGCAGTTCCAGGCACAGCCGGGCCTCGTAGATCTCGTGCAGATCGACGGCGGTGTAGACGCGCACGAAGAACCCCCGGCGCGGGCGCGACACCACCAGCCCTTGGCTTTCGAGCTTGCGCAGCGCCTCGCGCACCGGGCCGCGGCTGGTCTGCATGGACTGGGCGATGTGGACCTCGTTGAAGCGCTCGCCGCCGCGGACCTCGCCGGCCAGAATCGCCGCGATCAGGCGCGCGGCGACAGCACTCACCAGGTCGTCGGCGATGATCGGGGCAAAGGTCACGCGCGGCGGGCTCCGGGTCCGGGATGCCCGCAGCCTGTGCAGTGTTTGGGCACCGGGCAACGGGAGTGGGGTGCAAACAGAGAATGGCGCGACCGGTCAACTGTCAACAGTTGATTTTGAATCCATACCGCCGATACTGAGGCTGATTCGGGGTTAATCATGGATCAAACAGCCGTAGGTCGCCAGTTTCAGAATACACAAGCCAGGTAGCAGGGCCCAACAGCGGAGATTGTACGGATGACTTCCAGGGAAGAGAAATACCTTGAGCTCAAGCGCGCGCACGCCGCCGGGCGCATGGACCGGCGCAGCTTCCTGCGGCGCGCGGGCGCGCTTGGCATCGTGCCGCTGGTGATCCCCGCGCACATGCGCCCGGCCTTCGCCAACGCCGAGGAGCTGGTAGTGGTCAACTGGGGCGGCCCGGCCGAGGCCGCCTACATGAACGCCTTCGGCGAACCCTTCACCGAAGAGACGGGCATCCCCGTCTTCATCGACGGCACTGGCCCCAGCGTCGGCCGCATCCGCGCCATGGTCGAGGCCAATGCCGTGGTCTGGGACGTGTGCGACAGCGGCGTGGCGGGGGCGATCAACCTCGGGCCAGGCGGGTACCTGGAGCCGATCGACTATTCCATCGTCTCGGCCGAGCGGTGCCGGCCCGAGTTCGTTTGGGAGCACGGCATCGGCAACTACCTGTTCTGCAACGTGCTGACCTACAATACCGAGGCGTTCGAGGAAGCCCCCACGACATGGGCCGACATGTGGGACGTGGAGAAGTTCCCTGGCGGCCGCACCATGCGCCGCAACGTGCTGGGCGGGGTGATGGAATCCGCGCTGCAGGCCGCGGGCGTCGCCAAGGAGGACGTCTACGACACGCTGGGCACCGCCGACGGCCGGGCGCTTGCGTTCGAGAAGCTGGAGGAACTCAAGCCCCACACCCTCTACTGGTCCTCGGCCTCCGAGAGCCAGCAGCTCTATCGCACCGGAGAGGTGACGATCGGCAACATCTGGCACACGCGCTCGCGAGGGCTGCGCAACGATTCGAACGGCCAGTTCACCTGGACCTGGAACCAGGGCCAGCTGACCGCCGGGGCCTGGCTGGTACCGCGCGGCAACCCCGCCGGCGCCGAAGCCGCGATGCGCTTCATCGCCGTCGCCCAGGAGCCGGAAAATCAGGTGCTGCTGCTGGAGGTGATGGGCAACGGCCCCATCAATCCGGAAGCCGCCGCGCTGGTCCCCGAGGAGCTGCGCGCCGACGACCCCGGCCAGCCCGAGAACTACGACCTGATGCTGGCCGACAGCGAGGCGTTCTATTCCGAATACTACGACGAGGTGCAGGAGCGGTATCTGGAGCTGATCTCCTGATCCGCGCCCAGCGGGGGGGCGCCACGCCCCCCCACCCCCTGTCGGAAGGCCCCGTCCGATGATGCGATCGCAGACCGCGCCCTACTGGTGGCTGGTGGTGCCCGCGCTGGCCGCGCTGGGTGTATTCTACCTCTATCCCGTCGCCCAGGTGCTGTGGCTCAGCGTCACCGAACCCGCGCCGGGGCTTGGCAACTACACCACGCTTTACGAAAGTCAGACCGTGCGCAACGTGATCTGGCGCACCACCTGGATCTCGCTGGTGACCACGGTGTTCACTGTCACGCTGGGCTATGTGGTGGCCTATGCGCTGGCGCAGGTGGGCCGGCGCACGCTGGTGATCATGCTGTTCGCGGTGCTGATGACGCTGTGGCTGTCGGTGCTGATCCGGGCGTTTTCCTGGGTGGTGCTGTTGCAGACCAACGGGTTGGTCAATCAGGCGCTGATCGCCATCGGGCTGATCGACCGCCCGCTGCCCTTGTTGCGCAACGAACTGGGCGTGATCATCGGCATGGTGCATTTCATGCTGCCGCTGGCGATCCTGCCGATGTACGCCAACATGAGCGGCCTTGACCGCCGCGTGATGCAGGCCGCCGACGTGCTGGGCGCGCGCAGCTGGCAGGCGTTCTGGTGGGTCTGGTTCCCCATGAGCCGCCCGGGCATCATTGTCGCCACCCTTCTGGTGTTCGTCTTCTCGCTGGGCTTTTTCGTGACGCCGGCGATCCTGGGCGGTGGCCGGGTGATGATGCTGTCGGAATACATCAGCTTCCAGTTCCAGGAGACGCTGCGCTGGGGCCAGGCGACGATGCTCGCCTCGACGCTGCTGCTGGGCGTGCTGGCGGTGCTGGCGGTGGCCACGCGCTTCATCGACATGAAACGGCTGTTCGGGGCGCGCGGATGAGAGGGCGAATTACGTTCACGCGTGGCCTCGCGCTGTGCGCGGCCTGGACCATCGTGGCCTTCATGGTGCTGCCGATGCTGGTGGTGGTGCCGGTGTCCTTCACCGACACCTATTACCTGTCGATGCCGCAGGAGGCGCTGTCGCTCCAGCACTACCAGAACTTCTTCCAGAACCCGCGCTGGCTGACCGCCATCTGGCAGAGCACCCTGATCGCGCTGGGGGCCACCGCCATCGCGGTGGGCCTGGGCACGCTGTGCGCCATCGGCTGCTGGCGCATCGCGTCGGGGACGTCGGACATGGTGCGGCTGATAATGCTGGCGCCGATAATCGTGCCGCAGATCGTGCAGGCGCTGGCGTTCTACCGCGTGTGGATCGATTTCGGGCTGATTGATAGCTATACCGGCGTGATCCTCGCGCACTCCATGATCGGGCTGCCGTATGTGGTGATCACCGTGTCCGCCGCGCTGTCGAATTTCGATGTGCGGCTGGAACAGGCGGCGCGCAATCTGGGCGCGTCGATGGCGCAGACGGTGGCGCTAGTGATACTGCCGCGGATCTGGCCCGGCGTCGCCTCGGGCGCGGTGTTCGTCTTCATCCTATCGTTCGACGAGATCGTGACGGTGCTGTTCATCACCTCGCGTCGGATCCAGACCCTGCCCAAGATGATCTGGGACGGGATTCAGGAACATCTCGACCCGACCATCGCGGTGGTCGCGGTCATCTTCACCCTGGTCGTCGGCGTCATCGTAGTGATCGACCAGCTTCTGCGGGCGCGTGCCGCCGCAGTGGCCGCCCGCAAGCCCTGAAACATCCGACCCCAAGGACCCAGACATGAGCGCGATCAGCGAAAACGAATACCGCTACAACGCCACGATGAAGCTGTTCCCCGCCGCCGCCGAACCGGCGTTCGAAAGCGCCGCGCAACAGACCGCCCTGTGGGGCCGGCAATGGGGCTGCGACAATGACGTGGGCCGGCTGCGGATGGTGCTGATGCACCGCCCCGGCGAGGAGCTGTCCATCGTCGACCCGACCAAGCGCATCCCCGACATCAACTCCTACGGCGATGTGGAGGCCGGCTGGTTCTGGCGCGGCGACACCCTGCCGCCGCTGGAGGCGCTGCAGGCGGAACACGACGCGCTGGCCGACCTTCTGCGCTCCGAGGGGGTCGAGGTCGTGATGCTCGACAGCGTGGGCCGCGACCGGATGAAGTCCTGCTACACCCGCGACAGCCTGATCGCGGTCAAGGGCGGTGCCATCGTCCCGCGCCTCGGCCCCGCGATCCGGCGGGGCGAGGAGGTGCACTCCTACGCCACCGTCGCGCGGCTGGGCATGCCGGTGCTGCGCACCATCCACGGCACCGGCCTGATGGAGGGGGGCAGCTTCATGTGGCTCGACCCCAAGACGGCGGTCGTCTCCCGCTCCACCCGCGGCAACGAGGAGGGCGCCCGCCAGATCGAGGAGGTGCTGGCCGCCCAGGGCGTGGAGCTGATCCGCGTGGATGTCACCGGATACCGGCTGCACATCGACGGCATGATCGTGATGCTGGATGTGGACAAGGCCATCATCAACCCCTCGCAGCTGCCGTTCTGGTTCCTGGAGCTTCTGGACAGGCGCGGCATCCGCACCGTGTCGGTCAAGCCCGAGGACCCGGTCTCCACCGTCAACTGCCTCGCCATCGCGCCGTCGCGCGTGGTGATGAGCCGCGGCGTGGGCGACCGCACCCGCGAGGACCTCGACAAGCTGGGGGTCACGGTGCTGGAGACGGACTACGACCAGATGTATCTCGGCGGCGGCGGCATCCACTGCTCCACCTCCCCGCTCATCCGCGACAGCGTCTGAAAGGCCGGCCATGACCGACCCCGCCATGACCGGCCCCGCCACGACCGGCCCCGCCACGGCCGACGAGATCGTCCGCATCGAGGGGCTGACCAAGACCTATGGCGCCGTGCGCGCGGTGGACGACGTGTCGCTGTCGATCCCGCGCGGGGCGTTCCTGACGCTGCTGGGGGCGTCGGGGTCGGGCAAGACCACGATCCTGATGTCGATCGCGGGCTTCGTGCAGCCCTCGGCCGGGCGGATCGTGGTGGCGGGGCGCGACATCACCCATGTCCCGGCCAACAAGCGCGGCCTGGGTATGGTGTTCCAGGGCTATGCGCTGTTTCCGCACATGAGCGTGGGCGACAACGTGGGCTTTCCGCTGCGGGTGCGCGGTGGCAAGCGCGCGGTGGACCGCGACCGCGTGGCACAGGCGCTGGCGCTGGTGCAGATGGACCACCTGATCGACCGGATGCCGGATGCGCTGTCGGGCGGCCAGCAGCAGCGCGTGGCGCTGGCCCGCGCGCTGGTGTTCAACCCCGCGATCCTGCTGCTGGACGAGCCGCTGTCGGCGCTGGACAAGAAACTCCGCGCCGATCTTCAGTGGGAGCTCAAGGAGCTGCACCACAAGATCGGCACCACCTTCATCTATGTCACCCACGACCAGGACGAGGCGCTGTCGATGTCCGACAACATCGTCATCCTGCGCGACGGCCGGATCGAGCAGTCGGGCGCGCCCGGCACCCTCTATCACCGCCCCGCCAGCCGGTTCGTTGCGGATTTCCTGGGCAAAAGCAACTTCATCCCCGGCACCGCCGCCCCCGACCCCTCGGGCGGGATCACCGTCACCACACGCGGCGGACAGCTCCTGTCCAAGGCGCTGGCGGACGACGAGGCCGCGCCCGCCGGCCCCTGCCTGATGGCGCTGCGGCCCGAAAACATCACCGTCACCCACACCCCCCTGGAGGGTCACAACACGGTGGAGGGCACGATCACCGGCGTCAGCTTCTTTGGCGCCGACCACCAGATCATGATCGAGACGCCAGCGCTTGGCCCCGTCACCGCGCGCAGCCACGCCCTGCGCGGCGCGGTCGCCCCCGACACGGGCGCGCGCGTCTGCGTCAACTGGCGCCCCGGCGACTGGCGCGCCGTCGCCGACCGCTGATCCCCAACCAAAGGACCCCGCCCGTGCCCCTGCATGCCGACACGATGATCGAGAACGCCCGCCCCATGGGCCGCGGCGTGCCCCCCGGCGCCGACACGCTGGCGCTGCGCGACGGGCGCATCCTGGCCGTCGGGGCGGCGGACGCGCTGGCGCATCTGGCCGGGCCCGGCACGCGGCGGCTGGATGCGGCGGGCAACACCGTCATCCCCGGCATCATCGACAGCCATGTCCACGCCGACCGCCACGCCATCCGCCTGCAACGCTGGATCGACGTGTCGCCGGCGGTGACGCCCGATCGCCCGGCCCTGCTGGCGCGCCTGCGCGCCGCGGTGGCCGCGGCCCGCCCCGGCCCGGACGGGCGCGCGCCCTGGATCGCGGCCTATCGCTGGGACGACAACCGCTCGGGCGGCTATCCCGACATCGCCGATCTGGACGCCGTCAGCCGCGACATCCCGATCCTGGTGCTGCGCACCGACAACCACCTGGCCGTCGTCAACTCGGCCGCGTTCGCGCGTGTGGGGCTGGGCCCAGACGTGGCCGACCCCCCCTTCGGCCGCTTCGACCGCGCGCCCGGCACGGGGCGGCTGACCGGCCTCGTGCGCGAATCCGCCATGCAGATCTTTTTGTCCGACGCGCAGGCCGACGACACCGTGGCGGACTTCGAGACGGGGCTCCAAATGGTTTACGCCGACTGGGTCCGCCACGGCATCACCTCGATCCAGAACTCGCTGACCGGGGCCAGGCCCATGCGCGCCATGCAGAACCTGGCGGCGCGCGGGGGCCTGACGATCCGCACCGGCATCATCGCCTCGGGCCGCGAGGACGGGCTGATCGAGGCGCTGGTGGCGTCTGCTGTGCAATCGGGCCTCGGCGACGACTGGCTGCGCCTGATCGGGGTGGAGTGGTGCCCGGACTGCTCCACCTCGGGGCGCACGGCGGCCTATTACGACCCCTATGTGGGCACCCCGGTCGAGGGCGAGCCCGTGCCCAACACCGGCATGCTGCTGTACGAGGCCGAGGACCTGAACGCCCGCGCGGCGGCCGCCCATGCAGCCGGGCTGCAGGTGATGATCGAAGGCGTGGGCGACCGCGGCATCGACTTTGCGCTGGATGCCATCGAGCACGCGCTGCGGCTGGCCCCTCGCGCCGACCACCGCATGCGGGTGGAGCACTGCTGCAACGTCACGCCGGCTATCGCCGCGCGGCTGAAATCGCTGGGGGTGATCGCGTCCTCGGCCACCGGCTTCATGTATGAACTCGGCGGCGCCTATGTCCGCAACCGGGGCGCCGAGGCGATGGCCCACATGTGGCCCCACCGCACGATGATCGACGCCGGCATCCCCGCGCCGGGCCATTCCGACGCCATGATCGTCGGCCCCAACCCGTTCGAGGCGATCTGGTCCATGGTCAACCGCCGCAGCCTGTCGGGCGCCGATCTGGACGCGACCCAGGCCGTGACCGTGGCCGAGGCGATCGACGCCTACACCTTCCTCGGCGCCTACGCGGGCCGCGAGGAGGGCGCCAAGGGCACGCTGGAGGCCGGCAAGCTGGCCGACATCGCCCTACTGGACCGCGACATCGCCGCGTGCGATCCCATGGATCTGCGCGCGGTGACGGTCCACCAGACCCTGATCGGCGGCGCGGTGGTGCATTCGGCCTGATGGGGGCGGCGTGACCGGGGTGGCTTGATGGGGGCCGATCCGCTCCGGGCGCCCTGATCCGGGCGGGACCGGCCGCACCGGGCAGGCAGGACGGGGCCGATCCGGGCGGCGCAGCCGGAGCGGGGACGATCTGGATGGGGGAGAACGACCGATGATGAGCTGTGGCGAGGCCCTCGCCCACCTGCTGGCCCGCCACGGGGTGCGCCACGTCTTCGACATCCCCGGCGTGCACAACCTGGAGATGTATCGCGGCCTGCACGGCGCCGGGCTCGTGCACATCAGCCCGCGCCACGAACAGGGCGCGGTGTTCATGGCCGACGGCTCTGTTGCACAAATCGTCTGAGGGGATTCATGTTGGGACTCCAGCATGATAGCTGGGGCGCATGAGCAGACCGACACCCCCCACCTACAAGACCCGCAACTGGCCAGCCTATAACGACGCCCTCAAGCGCCGCGGCTCGCTGACGATCTGGTTTGACCCCGCCATGACCTGGGATGCCGCGCCCACCGGAAAGCGTGGGCGCCAGCCAGACTATAGTGATGCCGCCATCCAGACCTGCCTGACCATGAAAGTGCTGTTCGGCATGGCGCTCAGGCAGACGACCGGGTTCGTCGAAAGCCTTCTGCGCCTGATCGGTCTGGACTGGGACGTTCCCGACTTCAGCACGCTCTCGCGACGGCAGAAGACCTTGAAGGTCAACATCCCCTACCGCGGCTCGGACGGCCCCCTGCACCTGCTGGTCGACAGCACCGGCATCAAGGTCGAGGGCGAAGGTGAATGGAACGCCCGCAAGCATGGTGGCCGCAAACGGCGCGTCTGGCGCAAGATCCACATCGGAATTGACGAGAAAACACTGGAGATCCGCGCGGCCGAGTTCACCACCAGCGACGTGGGCGACGCGCCCATGCTGCCCGAGCTGCTCGATCATATCCCACCCGAGCAGGAGATCGCCAGCGTCACCGCCGACGGCGCATTCGACACCCGCAAGTGCCATGATGCCATTGCCGCGCGTGGCGCCGCAGCGATCATCCCACCGCGCAAGAACGCCAGACCATGGAAACCCGACACCGCCGGGGCCATAGCCCGCAACGAGATCCTGCGGACATCGAAGCGTGTCGGGCGAACCATCTGGCGACGATGGAGCGGGTATCACCGCCGAAGCCGCGCCGAGACCAAGATGCATTGCGTCAAGCTCCTCGGCCAGCGTCTCTCCGCGCGCGAGTTCGACCGTCAGGTCGCCGAGTTCCAGGTCCGTGTCGCCGTCCTGAACGATTGAGCAACCCGAGGTCTGGAAATTTTGCTGAGAGCGGGTCAGGCATCCTGGCATTCCCACTTGATGTAGGCCTTGGTGTCTGAGGCCCATTTTTCGTCGATCTCGACGAGGATGGCGCTGACCAGCCGCAGGAGGGAGTCCTCGCTCGGGAAGACCCTGACCTTGGTCGTGCGGCGCTTCAGCTCCTGCTGCACCGCGCGCTCCATCGGGTTCGAGGTGCGCAGGCGGCGGCGGTGCGGTTCGGGAAGGGTGAAGACGGCAAGGCCCTCGGGCACGTTCTCCTCCAGCCACTTCGCCAGCTTCGGTGCGCTGTCGCGATAGCTGGCGACCAGTTCGGCCAGCGCGGCCTCGGCCTTGGCCAGCGTGCCGGCGTTCCACACGGCGCGCAGCTCGGCTCCGATGCGCTTGCGGATCTCGGCATTGGGGGCGTGATGGATGGCATTCTGGGCGAGATGGAACTGGCAGCGCTGCCAGGTGGCGCCGCCGAGCACGGCACGCCGGGCGGCGCGCAGCCCGGCATGGTCGTCCGAGGTGATGAATTCGACGCCGCGCAGACC
>NZ_NHSD01000315.1 GCF_016653255.1 Rhodobaculum claviforme | reverse complement strand
GTAAGCGCGATGGCTGGGCCCTATGCGGCGAGGCTTGACGGCTGCGCGTAGCGCCAGGGCATGAGGTCCTCGATGCGGGATTTGGGGTGGCCGTCGAGGATGGCGCGGAGGGTGTCGGCGAGGTAGTCGACGGGGTTCACGGCAGACAGCTTGCAGGTGGCGACGAGCGAGGCGAGCATGGCCCAGTTCTCGGCGCCGGTTTCGTTACCGGCGAAGAGGGCGTTCTTGCGGGTCAGGGCGATGGGGCGGATCTGGTTCTCGACCGAGTTGGTGTCGAGCTCCAGCGTGCCGTCGTCGAGGAAGCGGATCAGGCCGGGCCAGTGGGCGAGGGTGTAGCGGATGTCCTCGGCGAGCTGGGATTTCTGCCGGATGCGGGAGAGCTGGGCCTCCAGCCAGGGTTTCAGCGCGGCGATGATGGGGGCGGAATGCTCGCGCCGGGCAGACAGGCGGACGGCAGGGGCCTTGCCGCGGACGGCCTTCTCGACCCCGTAGAGGGCCGCGATCCGGCGCANGGCGCAGCATCTCCTCGGCGATGGGCGATCCTTCGTTTTCGAAGCGCTTGACGAAGCGGCGGCGGACATGGGTCCAGCAATAGACCAGCTGCCACGGGCCCTCCTCGCGCGCGATTTCGGTCAGCGCGTCGTAGGACTGGTAGGCGTCGCATTGCAGGAACCGGCCGTGGTATCCGCCGAGGAACTTCAGCGGGTGCGCCTTGCCCCGACCGGGGGCGTAGTGGAACAGCACGATGGGCGGCCCGGCACCGCCATGGCCGCGGTCGTCGGCGACAACGGCCCAGAAGTAGCCGCTCTTGGTGGCCTTGCGGCCCGGGTCCAGCACCGGTGCGCGGGTCTCGTCGACGAAAATGCGGTGGGCGGTGCGCAGATGGGCCTTCATGTGCTCGATTATCGGCATCAGGTGGAAGCAGGCGCGCCCGGTCCAGTTGCCGAGCGTCCCGCGGTCGAGGTGGAGCCCCTGCCGCTCGAAGATCCCGGCCTGGCGGTAAAATGGCAGGTGGTCTCCGAACTTGGACACGATGATCCATGCGATCAGCCGTTCCGTCGGCAGTCCGCCCGGGACGGCATGCTCGGGGGCATGCGCCTGCGCCACGGCCTGCGAACAGCGCCGACAGGCGTATCGGGGGCGCCGCGTCACCAGCACCTGGAACTGCGCGGGGATCACGTCGAGCCGTTCGGAGACGTCCTCGCCGATCCGGGCCATTTGCCCACAGCCACAGGGGCACAGGGTGCTGGCGGGCTCGACCACCCGCTCGACCCGGGGCAGGTGCGCCGGCAGATGCCCGCGGTTGCGCGCCGGCTTGCGGGGCGTCTCCCCGCGCGCACGCTGCAGCGCGGCCTCGGCCTTCTCCTGCGCCGCCTCCAGCACGCCCTGAGCCAGTTCGGCATCCTCCAGGGGCAGGTTGAACTGGTCGGGCGACAGCTTCTCGGAGCGCTTGCCGAACTGCGCGCGCTGCGAGGAGCGCAGGATGTCCTCCAGCCGGCGGTTGGCCTCCTGAACCTCGGCCAGCGCCGCCTCGACCTCGGCCAGGCGGGCCTTCAGGTGGGCATTCTCGCGGCTGAGGGCGTCAGCATCCATACGCCCAAGTGAATCACGAAGCCCCCCTCAGAGCCAGCAAAAACAGGAGCCCCCGCGCATCGGCGCGCTCACCCCGCCGCCAGCGGGCGCCGAGCCCGCTCCGGTCTTACAAGCCGCCAGTCCAGCCCTTCGAACAGCGCCGCCAGCTGCGCCGAGGACATCCGCATCACCCCGTCGCGCACCTGAGGCCAGACGAACTTCCCGCCCTCGAGCCGCTTGTGAACCAGCACCATCCCGGTCTGGTCCCAGACCAGCAGCTTGATGCGGTCCGCCCGTTTCGAACGGAAGACGAAGACGGCCCCGCAGAACGGGTCCAGCCCGAACATCTCCTGCACCGCCAGCGCCAGACCGTCGATCCCCTTGCGGAAGTCCACCGGCCGCGTCGCCACGAACACCTTCACCGGCCCGCTCTGGCCGAGCATCACGACGTCGCCGCCCGCGCCGCCCGGATCGCCCGCGTCAGCTGCCCCTCATCCGCGCCGGACCCGGCCCGGATCACGACATCGCCGACGACGATCTCGACCTCCACGCCGGAGGGCGCCGGCGGCGCCTCCCCCGCAGAACCCTCGACCACCAGTTCCGCGAACATCGGCAGCGCCGCCAAGCTCTCGGGCACCACCAACTGCCCGGTCCGCAGCTTCTTGCGCCAGTCATAGACCTGCCACCGCGTCGTCCCATGCCGCCGCGCGACATCCGCCACTGAAACCCCGGGGACCAGGCTCTCGGCCGCGATCCGAGCCCGCTCCGCCTTCGTGCGTCGCCGTCGCCCGGTCGGCCCCTCGATCACCTCCAGACGCGAAACCCCACCGCCCCACGAGCCGTCCAAATGGACGCCCACCTTGCCGTCTCTTTCCAAGCCCAAACCTCCAACGCTCATGAGCGCAGAGAATGGCTTGGTCAGATCACCAGCGGGAGGAGGGGGTCGGCGTGGCGCTTAC
>NZ_NHSD01000314.1 GCF_016653255.1 Rhodobaculum claviforme | reverse complement strand
AGCACCTCCACCCGCCAGCCGTGGCGCAGCGCGACCCCCAGCGCCACCGCCCGACGCACCAGCGCGCGTGTCATCCCCTGCCCGCCACCCGCGAGAAACGCTGTCCGCCGCGAGGGCGGCAGGTTGCCGTCGGCCCAGCCCTCCAGCGCCACGCCCTGCGCGAGCAGCCACGGGCCCAGCGTCCCGGCCCCCTCGGCCAGCCGGTGCGCCAGCGCCGGGTCCGGCGCACCGGCGGCGATCAGGTCGGCGGCGAATTCCTCCGCCGGGTAACGCCCCCGCTGCCACGGGGTCGCCCGGTCGGTGGCCAGGCGGATGTTGCGACAGTGCCGCGTGTTGCCGCCGAACAGATGCGGCGGGGCCGCATCCACCAGCAGCACGTCGGCCCCCGCCAGCCGCGCCTCGATCGCCGCGCACAGTCCGGCGAAGCCACCGCCGATGACCAGCACGCCGGTGCGCAGCCCTGCGCCCATCCCCGCGCCCATCCCCGCGCCCGGCACCGGGTCCATCACCGGGTCCATCCCCGCGCCCGTCACCGGGCCAGGGCCAGCAGGCCGGGGACGTCCAGATGCGCCTCGATATGGGCCGCAAGGGCGTCCAGCGTCGCCTCGACCCCGGCGGCATAACCCGTCCCGGATGCCGCCACGCCAAGACCCGCCAGGTACGCCGCGCGGAAGCCGTCGTCTCGGAACATTCCGTGCAGGTAGCTGCCGGCGATCCGGCCGTCGGCGCTGACGGCCCCCTCGGGGGTGCCGCCGACATGGGCGAAGGGGCGGGCGCGGTCGGGGCCGTTGGTCCGGCCGATGTGGATCTCGTAGCCGTCGAAGGGGGCGCCGGTGGCGGCGTGGACCGCGCGCACCTCCTCCAGCCGCTTGTCGGGGTGCATCACGGTGTCCACCGCCAGAAGGCCCAGCCCGGCGTCGGTGCCGGCCGGCCCCTCGATCCCGCCGGGATCGGCGATGCTGCGGCCCAGCATCTGATAACCGCCGCAGATGCCCAGCACATGCCCGCCCCGGCGCAGATGCGCGGCGATGTCCACGTCCCAGCCCTGCGCCCGCAGGAAGGCCAGATCCCCGCGGGTGGATTTCGCCCCCGGCACGATCACCAGATCCGCATCGCCCGGGATCGCCCGGCCCGGCCCCAGCATGGTCAGCCGCACGCCGGGTTCCTGCGCCAGCGGATCAAGGTCGTCGAAATTGGCCATCCGCGACAGGCACAGGCACACCGCGTGCAGCCCCGATGCGCGGCGTGGGGTGGCGACGTCCAGCGCATCCTCGGCCGGCAGGCGCCAGGCGTCGGGGAACCACGGCAGGACCCCGAAGCCGGGCCAGCCGGTGCGTGACGCAATCATTGCATAGCCGTCGTCGAACAGCCTGGGGTCGCCGCGGAACTTGTTGATGATGAAGCCCGCCACCAGCGCCGCATCGTCAGGGTCCAGCACCGCCTGCGTGCCCACGATCTGCGCGATGACCCCGCCGCGATCGATGCAGCCGACCAGCACCACCGGCACACGCTCGGCACGGGCAAAGCCCATGTTGGCGATGTCGTTGGCGCGCAGGTTGACCTCGGCCGGGCTGCCGGCGCCTTCGACGATGACCAGATCATGGGCGCCGCGCAGCCGGGCGAAGCTGTCGCGCACGCAGCCCAGAAGGCGCGGCTTCAGCGCGGCATAGTCGCGCGCACGGGTGGAGGTCAGCCGCCGGCCCTGCACGATCACCTGCGCGCCGGTATCGGTTTCCGGCTTCAGCAGCACCGGGTTCATGTCGGTGTGCGGCGCCAGCCCGCAGGCCAGCGCCTGCAAGGCCTGTGCGCGCCCGATCTCGCCGCCATCGGCGGTGACGGCGGCGTTGTTGGACATGTTCTGCGGCTTGAACGGGGCCACCCGCAGCCCGCGCGCGCGCGCCGCGCGGCACAGCCCGGCCACCAGCATGGATTTGCCGACATTGCTGCCGGTGCCCTGCAGCATCAGTGCACGGCTCATGGCCGCGCCCCTTCGGGCGCCTCAGGCGCGCAGGCGACCGGGCCAACTTCCGCGGGCGGTCGCGCGCAGGCCGCGCGATGGCGGTCGTCTCGTGCTGCGGCACTCATGCTGTCGTGTCTCCCTGGTCCGGGGCGGGGGGCGCGGCCGACGCCCCCGAAGGGTCCCGGCGGTCGCGGGCGCAGTCAACCACCGCGGGCGCCTCCGCGCAACGTGTTGCGGCGGGGGCGCGACAAGCCCACGCGCGGCACCTGCCCCTCCGGGGCGTGCGGGTTTACCGCACGCGGGCATGGTCGACATCCGGGACATACCCCCCTAGACGACAGCGACGCCGTGTCCGGAGGGTCCCGCCATCGCACAGACCACCCCACAGGCCACGTCACAGGCCGCCTCACGGAATCGACACCGCAGGTTCTGGAACCGCGTTGCGGACCGGTACGCCGCCCGGCCCCTCAAGGACCTGCCGGCGTATGAGGCGATGCTGGCGGCGACCGCCGCGCATCTGTCACCGTCCGACCGGGTTCTGGAGATCGGCTGCGGCACCGGCGGCACGGCGATCCGCCTTGCCCCCGGGGTGGCCCGCTGGATCGCCACCGACTTCTCCGAGGAGATGATCCGCATCGCCCGCGCCAAGCCCGGGTCCGACACCGTGACCTTCCGGGTGGCCTGCGCCGTCGAGGCCCTGGAGGATGGCCCCTTCGATGCGATCTGCGCCTTCAACGTGCTGCATCTGGTCGAGGACCTGCCGCGCACGCTCGCCCTCATCCATGCCAATCTGCGGCCCGGCGGGCATCTTGTCGCCAAGGTCTGGTGCTTTGCCGAGGTGCGCCCCGCGCTGCGCGTCCTGTTTCGCGTGCTGCGGCTGGTGGGCCTCTTCCCGGCCACAAGCACCCTCGGCCAGGCACAGCTGCGCGCGGCCCTTCTCGGCGCCGGGTTCGAGATCACCGAGCAGCGGGTGTTCGGCGCCCACCCCCAGAACCCCTTCATCGTCGCGCGCCGCCCGACCGACTGAACAGGGGCGCATCAGACGACACGGGCCGGTGGCGCCGTGGCGGGGCAGGGCGGTCAGATCCGGGTGGTCAAGGCGCAAGCAGCGCAGCCGCAAGGGCCGGGGCAACGTGGGACAACCGGAGACCGGACGACCCGGAGGGGCGGCGCGCCCCGGCGCCGGACGCGACCCCGCACGGTGCGGCCCGCCCCCGCCGGTCCCTGACCGCGCGCCGTCGTCGCGCCCCCGCAGGATCACCGCGGGCGCGGTCATCCCGGCCGCGCACCACACCCGCAGCCTGGGCCCGCAAGGCCCCCGAGCCAACCCGTCGGGGCCGCCGAGGGGCGTCGCCCCGGGGGTCGAACGGCTGCCAGCGCCAGCGGCCAGCCACCCTGATCGGCCTGACGATACGGAGACGAAAATCAGCAACAGACCATGCTTGACCCCGGCGAAACCTGCGTATAGCTACGCCCCGACCAAAATGCTGTGGTAGCTCAGTGGTAGAGCACTCCCTTGGTAAGGGAGAGGTCGGGAGTTCAATCCTCCCTCACAGCACCATCCCACTCCCTTTCTGTCGGATAAAGCCCTTAAAAACAGGGGCTTGGTGTCATTTTTCGGTGCCAGGACAGGAGTCGAAGATGCCTGCGAAGCGGCGTCACCGGGAGGAGAGGGACGGCCGATCCCGGGCGCGGATCGCGATCCCCGTGGCGCTCCGGCCATGCTTCGACGGCGCGACGCAGTTGACGGAGCCGCCGGCCGATGATGCGTCCTCTCCTCGAGGCAGATAGACTGACCCTGGCAGGAACCTTTGCCGGGACAGTCCGATTGGCATGATCGAGAAACCGGGACTGCTGGACGGAAACTGTCCAGGGGTGGGGCACGGTTCCGTGAGACAGTCTGGAGCGCTATTCCTTGGATGACGAGGCGTGGAGCATGGACGCCAAGAACGCGGGGTCTTTGGTCACGACGGAAGGCCACGGCCCCGTCGGCGCGCGCTCATCAGGCAGGCGACGGCGGGGCCGTGGCCGGGCCGGGGCGGCGCTTTTCGGCCAAGCGCAAACTGGCGGCGGTTCAACGGTGGCTCGCGTGGGGAGAGCCAGGAGGCGGTGTCGCGGGAGTTGAATGTCCCGGTCCACCGGCTGGCGGAGTGGCGTGACCGGGTCCTGATGGCGGCGGAAGGCGCGCGAGCGCGACGACCGCGATGACGAGATCGCGCGCCTGCAGTCCAAGGTGGGCGAGATCACCATGGCGGGCGGGCTTCTCTATGCGAAGATCGACAAGCTGGAGGGCGGGCGCCCTTTGGCCCGGCGGAGCTTCGAGACCGGTCGCGCAGCGACCATTCGATCCAGTGGATCGAATGAAGGTTGAGAAAGCCCGGAAGGGCGAGGAGGACATGAGCGGCGCGTACTCGATCTCCACCCGCCAGCGCTTTGGCGCGGCGCGCGTCTGCAGCGTCTGGGGCGTGTCCCGCGCGACCGTGTACCGCCATCGCTCCGGTCGGCGCGGCCAATGCGCCGCGACCACCGCGGCGGCGCGGGCCGCAGGGAGCTTGCAGCGACGCGGCGCTGCTGGTCCACATCAGGGCCGTGATCGACGCCTCGCCGTTCTCCGGCGAAGGCTACCGAAAGGTCTGGGCGCGGCTGCGGGCGCAGGGCGTGCGCGCGGCCCCGCGCCGGGTCCGACGCGTCATGAAGGCGGCGAACCTGCCGGCCCCGCAACGTCCTGTCCAGCGCGACGCCCACCCGCATGATGGCACGATCGTCACCGACCGGGTCGATGAGGTGTGGGATGACCCGGCTGGCGCCACCGGTTCAAGCCCGCCGGCGAATGACATGACCCAGACGGTCACGACCCGCGAGGGCCGAGCCTATGTCTTCATCGCGGTCGATCATTGCTCGGGCGCGTTCATCGGCACGCACGCCTCATCGAGCGCGAGCCGCGGGCGGGCCCTGAAGCCGATCCGGCAGGGCCTCACCCGCCACTTCGGCGGCGTCGGACCCGACACCGCAGTCGGCCTGATCCTGCGCCACGACCATGGCTCGACCTACATGTCCGACGACTTCCAGAACGAGATCAGATGCTTCGGCATCATCAGTTCCCCGGCCTTCGTCCGGCAGCCCGAGGGAAACGGCGTGGCCGAGCGCGCCATCCGCACCCTCAAGGAGCAGCTCCTGTGGGTCCGGCACTTCGCAACCGTCGAGCAGCTCCGCCAAGAGCTGGCGGCCTTCGCAGTCCAGTACAGAGGGGCGGGTGCGGCATGACGGTCCGGCGGCACAGCGGGTGACGGGATGCCGCGCCGCGTCCCGACGCGCGCGGCCGCTCAGTCCGGCAGGCGCTGGATGTGCCGCAGCAGCACGTCGCGCCGGCGCACATGGATGTGGCCGTATCGCACCTCGATGGCGCCATCCCGGCTGAGCTGTCCCAGCACGCGGTTCACGGTCGCCCGGGTCATGCCGCACATCGCCCCCAGCCTGGCCTGGGTAAGCCGCAGGTCCTCGTCGGGCGTCGACTGCGCCAGGCTGAGGGCGACCAGCCGCCCGCAGACACGCACCAGCGAATTACGCTCCATCAGGTCGGCGGCGCCGGCGACCACCTCCGCGAAGTGTTCGGCCATGAGCAGGGCAAAGTGGCGGCAATATGCGGCGTTCGCGATCAGCCGGTCGAACTCCGCCAGCGGCAGCATGAGGAACGTGACGGCCGTGGTCGTCGTCATCGTCATGAGCCTCGGCTGGTCGCGAAAGGCCGCCGTCTCGCCGAACCATGCGCCGCGGGTCCGGATGGCGAAGACCTTGCCCTCCGCGGCTTCGACCTGAAGGACCCCGTCGACCAGCCCATAGAGGCCTCCGGCGGGGTCGCCGGCGCGGTAGAGCACCTCGCCCTCCCGGCAGGTGGAGACATGGCAGCGGCGCAGCACATCATCCTGAAACTGCTTCGGTTGGCGCGACAGCCACCCGAACTCCTGCACAATCTTTGCCGCGTCTTCCTTTCGCATGTCCAAAAATCATCCGACCGCCCGCAAAACGTCAATCCTGAATCTGTCATTGACTGGACAATTGCGCGGTGCACGGCCCTGTGGGCCGGGCGCAAGGGGACATGCCGAGGGACTGCGATCGGCCCCCACGGGGAGCGCGCAGCTCCATAAAGTACTGAAGTTGAATTATCTTTTGTCTGACCACGCCACGCCCCGATCCTGCGCTGCGCGCCCTCCGAGGTCCGTGCGGCCCCGGACCGGCGCGCGCCGGACGGCCTGGGCAGGCGCGATCACGGCGCCGGACGGGCCTTTGGCGGGTATGCTGAAAAAATAGGCAAAAAATCATGGTTGACGGACGAAAACCGCCGCGCCAGACAAAGTAAATGGGCGATGTGTCCTGGCTCTTTCGGCCGCAGCGCACCGCGATACACAGGGGCCGTCCCGAGTGCCTCGGACCACCCCCGGCGGTGCCTGCGCTTGCGGCTGTGGGCGACGGCGCAGGTGCCTGACGATGGCCCTGTCAGGGCCGCACCGGCGGTGACGATTTACCCTCGACCATCCGGTCGACGACGGGAGTGCCTGACCATGACGATGGACATCAATGCCGCAGGGGCGGTCTATCGCGAGGCGGTGCGCGCCTCGGTGAAGCGGCACTGGGGCCTTTACATGCTGGAGGCGGTGGTGCTGATCGCCGCGGGTCTGGCGGCGATCGTCTTCCCGATGTTCTCCTCGGCGATGTTCGTGATCCTGCTGGGCTGGCTCTTGATCCTCAGCGGGGTGGCGCAGGCCTTCGGGCTGGTCGGCACGCGCGGAACGCCCGGCATCTGGCTGCAGGCGGTGTCGGTGGTCCTGGCGATCTGGGTCGGGGTCCTGCTGCTGCGCCATGTCGGCGAGGGGATGCTGGTGATCTCGCTGCTGCTGATCGTGTTCTTCATGATGGAAGGCGTGTCCAAGATCGTCTTTGCGCTCACGATCCGGCCGCTGCCCAACTGGGGCTGGGTGCTGGTCAGCGGCGTGATCGGCGTGGGATTGTCGATCATGCTGTGGAGCAGCATGCCGGTGACCGCGGTGTGGCTGATCGGGCTGCTTCTCGGGATCAACCTGATCACGGTGGGGGCCTCGCTGGGCCACATGGCCTGGGCGCTGCGCAAGGCAGAGGTCTGAGTGATGTCCCCCCCGCGGGAAGGGTGGCGGCGTGCCGCGCTCCGGACGTTCTCGGGCGCGGGGCTCGTGCTCGGGACGCTGTTCCTCGCGGCCTCGCTGACCCCCAGCCTCGTGCCGCGCGGCGCGGTCGTTCAGGGCCTGCTGAGCGGGGTGAGCCTGGCCGCGGGCTATGGCATCGGCGTGTTGCTGAGGGCGGGGTGGATGGCGCTGCAACTGCCAACGCCCGCCGGGCGGCTGCGCAGCCTGGGCATGGTTGCGATGGTGGCGGCCTGCGGGGTGGTGATCGCGGTGGCGGTCTGGCGGGCCGGGGTCTGGCAGAACCGGCTGCGGGCGCTGATGGAGATGCCGCCGCTGGAGGTGATCCACCCCTTCACCGTGCTCGGGGTAAGCCTGGTGGTGTTCCTGCTGCTGCTGGGGATCGCGCGCCTCGTGCGCGGGACCTGGCGGCGGCTGACGCGGTGGCTGGCGCGCCACCTGCCGGGGCCACAGGCGGCGCTGATCGCGCTGGTGGCGACGGCCCTGCTGTTCTGGTCCATCGGCAGCGGCGTCCTGGTGAACGGTGCGATGCGCGCCTTTGACGCCGCCTATGCCCAGCTCGATGCCCGGTTCGACGCACAGAGCCCGCGGCCGACCGACCCGCTGAAGGCCGGCGGGCCGGGCTCGCTGCTGACATGGGAGGGTCTGGGGCGCGCAGGTCGCGAGATGATCGCCGCAGGGCCCGACGCCGCCCTGATCGCCGAGATGACCGGCGGCCCGGCGCAGGAGCCGCTGCGGGTCTATGTCGGGCTGAACTCCGCCGAGGGGCCGGCCGAACGTGCGGCGCTGGCGCTGGCCGAGCTGATCCGCATCGGCGGGTTCGAGCGCTCCACCCTCGTGATCGCCACGCCCACCGGCACCGGCTGGATCGATCCCGAAAGCCAGACCGCGCTGGAATACCTGCTGCGCGGCGACGTGGCGACGGTCTCGGTCCAGTATTCGTATCTCGCAAGCTGGCTCGCGCTGCTGGCCGATCCCGCCTATGGGGTGGAGACAGCGCGCGCGGTCTTTGCCGCCATCTATGGCCACTGGACCGCGCTGCCCCCGGACAGCCGGCCGCAGCTTTATCTGCACGGGCTCAGCCTGGGGGCGTTCAACTCCGACCTCAGCCACGACCTCTACCAGGTCATCGGCGATCCCCATGCCGGGGCGCTGTGGGTCGGCCCACCCTTTCCCAGCCGGACCTGGGCTGCGGTGACGCAGGCGCGCAACCCCGGCACGCCGCCCTGGCTGCCCAGCTTCCGCGACGGCGCCGTGATCCGCTTCACCGCGCAGACCAACCATCTGAATACGGTCACGACGGCCTGGGGGCCCTATCGGGTGATCTTCCTGCAATATGCCTCGGACGCGATCACCTTCTACGATCCGCACGCGCTGTGGCGCCGCCCGGCCTGGATGCGGCCCCCGCTGGGGCCCGACGTTTCACCTGATCTGGTCTGGGTGCCGGTCGTCACCTTCCTGCAGCTCACCATCGACCTGATGACCGCGGTGCTGCCGCCCATGGGGTTCGGGCATGTCTATGCCTTCGGGCACTACCTCGATGGCTGGGTGGGACTGACCGACGCGCCCGGCTGGACCTCGGAGGAGATCGAGGGCCTCAAGGCCCGCGTCGCCGCCCGGCAGGCCGACAACGACGGCTGAGGGCACCCCCGCGCGGACCACGTTTCACAGCATCGACCAGCGCGCCGCGTTTCGCGCCACCGGGCCCATGGAAAAACCCTGCGGCCTTGCGGCATTGCGCCCCGGCATTGTCAAAACGCCGACAGACTCACTCTTTCGTTACCGGTAGCCTCAAGCCCCCGGGGGCGGTCCCGAAGCGAGCGAAGGGAGGGGAACAACCCTACCGGCCCGCGGACCAGGCACCCGGCATTGCAGAGGCTGTTCATTTCCGGGAAGGGAGCGATGTCAGAAAACAATGCAGGCGAAACGCAACCGGAACGGAAGACATCCGCTTTCCCTGCACCATTGACGATTATTCTGGGCGTTCTGGTGCTGGTCTGGCTGGCGGCATTCCTGATCCCTTCGGGCCAATACCAGCTTGACGAAACCGGCAGCCCGATTGCGGGGTCCTTCCAGCGGATCGACGCGCCGATGACCTTCGGCGCGCGTGTGGGCGACCTGCTGCTCGCACCGGTCAATGGCCTTTACGGCATCCAGGACGCGGAAACGGGGCATGTCGGGCCGTTCAACACGGGCCGGATGTTCGGCTCGGTGCAGGTGTTCCTGTTCATTCTCGCCATCGGCGGGTTCATGACGGTGGTGTTCGCGACCGGCGCGCTCGACCGCGGGATCCATCACCTCGCCCATCGCTATCGCACGCAGGGTCCGGTGCTGATCGTGCTGCTGAGCCTGCTGTTCGGCATCCTCGCCTCCGTCATGGCCTGGAGCGACGAGACGCTGGGCTTCTACGCGCTGATGGTGCCGCTGATGATCGCGCTGGGCTACGACCGCATCGTGGCGGTGGCGGTGGTGTCGGTCGCGCCCTTCGTTGGGGTCATCGGGTCGACCATCAACCCCTTCGTGATCGGCGTCGGCTCGGCCGAGGCGGGCGTCAGCATCGGCGACGGCATCGGGCTGCGCCTGCTGATGTTCGTGCTCTGCATGGGTGCGATGATCGGCTACACGCTGTGGTATGCGGCGCGCGTGAAGGCCGACCCGTCGAAATCGCTGGTGGGCCTGACCGTGGCGGATCGCGCGCTGGTGCAGGCCGACGCGGCCGTGCCCGCGCCCCTGTCCCGGCGCGACAAGCGGATCATCGGGCTGGTGGTGTTCACCTTCGTGCTCCTGACCTTCTCGATCATGCCCTGGGGCGCGATCCTGGGGAACTACGAGGTCGACTACTATACCCACAAGACCATCGGCACCCCCTTCGTCTGGGAACTGGGCTGGTGGCTGCCCGAACTGACCGCGCTGTTCTTCGTCATGGCCATCGTGATCGGGGCCGTGGGGCGGCTGGGCGAGCAGGAGACCGCCCGCGCCTTCATCCGTGGGGTGGTGGATTTCACCGGGCCGGCCTTCCTGGTGGTGGTGGCGCGCGGCGTATCGGTGGTGATGAACAACACCCAGACCATCGACACGGTGCTGAACGCCATGGAGGGGCTGGTCACAGGCGCCTCCAGCGCGGGGTTCGTCGGGCTGGTGTTCATCGCCTCGTTGCCGCTGTCCTTCCTCGTGGGGCCGGGCTCGGCGGGCACGGCGCTGACCATGCCGGTGCTGGCCCCGCTGGGCGATTTCGCGGGCGTGGACCGGTCGCTGGTGATCACCACCTGGGCGGCGGCGGGGGCGTGGCTGCGGCTGGTCCTGCCGATCAACGCCCTGCTCATCGCAGGGCTGGCGTTGGCGAAGGTCGGATTCGACCAGTACCTGCGCTTCATCCTGCCGCTGATGGGCATCCTGCTGGTGATCATCATCGGGGTGCTGCTGCTCGGCGTGGCGCTGTCGTGACACGGGCCCGCGCCGCACCGCGCGCGATTCATCTTTCCTGGGAGGAGGGCTTCATGGGCAACGCAATCAGGGGGACGGGTCTGGCCTGCGCGCTGGCGCTGGGCGCGGCGGGCGCATCGGCGCAATCGATCGGGGGGCAACCCGACCACGAGATCGAAAGCTCGGCCATCGTCGAACCGCAGGTCCATGCCCCGCGCCTGACCTTCACCAACACCAGCGGCGGCGAGGTGACGTTCTACGGCCAGTTCAACCCCGCCTTCCAGAGCTTCGACGACGGCGTGTCGACGACCAGCGGGCTTGTGGACAACGGCAACTGGAACTCGCGGCTCGGGTTCCGAATCACCCAGCCGCTGAACGAGACGACCCTGCGCCTGCGCTTCGAGACCGGCCTGGGGCTGCGCAGCAGCGCCGCCATCTCGCAGGAGGCCCGGCGGCCCGACTGGGTGGACTGGCAGCGCACCTCGCTGCGCTGGTTCGAGGCGGCGCTGGATACGCGCTACGGCACGGTCTCGGTGGGTCAGGGCAGCACGGCCTCGGACGGGGCGGCGGGGCTGGACGACTCCTTCACCTTCCACGCCGGCGCCGCGGACTCCTCGGACGGCTTCAGTTCGTTCCGGTTTCGCGACGAGGCCGGCGCGCTGACCGACATCACCGTCGGCGCGGTCAACGAGACCTTCGACGGGGCCCGGCGGTTCCGTATCCGCTACGACACACCCAGCATCGGGGGCGTGGTGCTGTCCACCTCCTACGGGCGCAACGTGCTGGTGGGGTCCGACAAGCGGCACTTCTACGACGTCGCGCTGCGCTGGTCGGGCGATCTGGGCGATTTCGCGGTGCAGACCGCGGCCAGCTACGGCCTCGACGACGATCCCCGCGGGGACAACCAGCGGCGGGCGGCCGGATCGATGACGGTGTTTCACATCCCCACCGGGCTGAACCTGACGCTGTCGGCCAGTTCGCGGATGAACGGGCCGGAGCACCAGTATGTGCGCGCCGGCTGGCGGCGGGATTTCTTCGACGTCGGCACCACCTCGCTGTCGGTCGACTACTACCGCGGGCGCAACTTCGTCTCGGACGGGGCGCGGACCGAGAACTACGGCCTCTATGCGGTCCAGAGCTTCGACGCGGTGTCGCTGGACGCCTATATCGGCTGGCGGCGCTTCACCTACAGCGACCGGTCCGGCGTCAGCTACCGCAACGCCGACGGCGTGCTGATCGGCGCGCGCTGGTTCTTCTGACACCCCCGCGCGTGGGGTGGCTTCGCGCTGGGCAACCGCGGGGCGGAGGGCTATATTTGCGCGACGTCGCGGAGCGGCCGCGGCAGGAGGGTCCGCATGCCGACAACCTGCGCCACGGATCGGGCGGCGTGCCGGCGGCGCTGCTGGTCCCGCATGCTGACCGGGCTGGCCCTTGCGGGCCTCGTGGGGGGCTGCGCCGCGCGCGGCGAGTTGTTGGTCCTTCGGGATATCGAAACACCGGGCACGGTGGTTCACGTCCTCTCCGCGACCAGCCGCGGCCCCGGCGAGGGCACGGCCATCGAGGCGCGCGGGCGGTCCGACACCCTGCGCTGGGCGGAGTTCGGGGTCTCCGTGCCGCCGCGGCGCTCGCCGGGCACCGTCACCTTCCCCCGCCCCGCCGCGCCCGACCCCGAAACCGATTTCCTCGTCGTCTCGGCCGAGAAGATCGCCGACGCGCCGAGCTTCCTGTCGGTGCTGAACGACCATCTGGCGCGCCGCCCGCGCGAGGCCCGCGAGGTCACGGTGTTCGTGCACGGCTTCAATGTGAACTTCGCCGAAGGCCTCTATCGGCACGCCCAGATGGCGCATGACTTCCGCTCGCCGGGCGTGCCGCTGTTCTACGCCTGGCCGTCGGCAGGCCACGTCCTGTCCTACCCCTTCGACCGCGAGAGCGCGCTCTTTGGCCGCGACGGGCTGGAGGAGGTGATGGATCTGGTGGCGCAGAGCACGGCCCGGGACTTTGTGCTGGTGGGGCATTCCATGGGGGCCATGGTGGTGATGGAAGCCCTCCGCCAGACGGCGATCCGGGGCTCGGACCGGGTGCTGGACCGGCTGCAGGCGGTGGTGCTGATCTCGCCCGACCTCGATGTCGATCTGTTCCGCAGGCAGATCGGCGAACTCGCCCCGCGGGTGGTACCGATCTACATCGCGGTGTCGGGGCGCGACCGGGCGCTGCGCATCTCCGGGCTGCTGCGGGGCGAGACCGACCGCCTTGGCTCGCTGCGCGAGACCGAACGCGTGAGCCACCTGCCCGGCGTGATCGTGCTCGACGTCAGCGACGTGGAGGGGTCGGACGATCCGCTCAACCACTTCGCGGTGGCGACATCTCCGGCAATGATCGCGATGATCAGCGGCCTCGACCGGGTCGGCAGCGCCATGCTGCGCGACGAAGGGCGCCAGGGCAATGTGTTCGAGGCGACGCTGGGCGTCGTCGCGGGCGTCACCCAGGTGGTGATCCAGCCGCTGGTTCCGTGACCGCCGGCGGCCAGAGCTTGCCGGCCGCGACGGTGCCCAGCGTCGCGACGACGCCCAGCACCAGGAATGTCGGCGTCATGCCATGCACCGCGCCCAGCCAGCCCGCGGCCGAATACCCCACCAGCAGGAACCCGTTCGCCAGCGCCAGTTGTGCTGCGAACAGAAGCTGGCTGTCACGCGGCCGCGCCACCCTCCGGATCAGGAAGGTGGCCGGCGTCAGCGCCACCGAGGTGCCCAGCCCCAGCACCACCCAAACCCCCAGCAGCCCCGGATAACCGGTGGCCAGCACCGCCCCGCCAAAAAGGCCCAGACAGGCAAGTGCCGCGCCGGCCAGCATGATCGCCCGCTCCGGCAGGATGCGCAGCGAGGGGATCAGCGTCACCGCCCCGAGGATCGAGCCGACCCCGAAGGCCGCGAAGGCCAGCGCGCTGGCCCGACGCTCCAGCCCGAAGTCGCCCTGCACCAGCACCACGGTGTTGACCAAGACCATGGCCGTCACGCAGGCCACCACGAGGTTGAGCGCAATGAGCCCGCGCAGGTCGGGTGCCGCCAGGAACAGCCGCGGCCCCCGCAGGATGCGCATCGCAAGGCTGCCGCTGCGCTGCGCCAGGGTGCCGGGCAGCGTCGCCCGCCCGATCAGCCACGCCGAGATCAGGAACACCACGGCCATGCCCACGAACACCCCGCGCGAGGTCACGACCAGCAGCAGCCCCGCCGCCAGCAGCGGGCTGAGCGAGCTCTCCAGCTCGGTGGCGATGCGCGACCGGGCGATGGACTTGGTGTAATCCTCGCGCCGGGCCAGCAGATAGGGCACGACGGTCTGATAGGTCTGCGTGAACACCGCCGAGGCGAGGGAGAACACGAAGACGATGATGAACACCTGCCAGGGGGCGGTCACGAAGGGCAGCAGCAGCAGGCCGCCCGCGCGCAGCAGATCGAGCGTGATGAGCAGCGGCTTGCGCCGCAAGTGCAGCGTCAGCGCCGCCGCCACCGGCGCCCCCACCACATAGGCCAGCGCCTTGAGCGACAGCGCCGTGCCCAGCACGGTGCCCGCACCCTCGCCCGCAAGCCCATAGGCAAAGAGCGCAAGCGCCACCGTCGCCACCCCGGTGGCGAACAGCGCCATCACATAGGCGACGAAGAGCCGGTAATAGCTCGCCTTGTCGGCCGCCCCCGACCATGGCAGCGGCAGGTCGCCGTCCGCGTCACCGTGCGTCGACGGGGGCATCGCTGGCCTGATCGCCGGCGTCGGGCATCGGCTCGGGCTCGGTCGGGGCTGCCCGGGAGCGGCGGTCGTCGAACAGCGTGACATAGAGCACCGGCAGAACGATCAGCGTCAGCACCGTCGCGACCAGCAGCCCCCCCATGATGGCAAAGGCCATCGGCCCCCAGAACAGCGTCGGCGCGATCGGCAACAGCCCCAGCACCGTCGACAGCGCCGTCAGCATCAGCGGGCGCAGGCGGTTCTGCGCCGCCGCCACCGCCGCCTCGCGCACGCCCAGGCCCGCGGCACGCTCGTCGGTGATCTGCGTGATCAGGATCACCGAGTTCTTGGCGATCATCCCGATCAGCGCGAGGATACCCAGGATCGCCACGAACCCCAGCGGCCGCCCGAAGATCAGGAGGGCCGCCGCCACCCCGATCAACCCCAGCGGCACCAGCAGCACGACGATCCCGACGCTGCGGAAGCTCTGGAGCTGCAGCATCAGCAGCGTCAGCATCAGGAAGACCATCAGCGGCACGACGGCGAATACCGCCTGCTGGCTCTCGGCCGAGGTCTCCACCACGCCGCCGACCTCGATCAGGTAGCCGGGCGGCAGGGACGCGTTCAGCGCGGCCATGTCGGCCTCCAGCGCCGCGACCACCGTCTCGGGCAACAGCCCCGGCGCCACGTCGGCCAGCACCGTCAGCGTCGGTACCCGGTCGCGGCGCCAGACCAGCGGCTGCTCCTGGGCATAGCTGAACGTGGCAAAGGCCCCCAGGGCGACCGTGCGCCCCCCGGGCACCGGCACCTGGAGCGTCGCAAGCCCGTCCAGCGACACGCGGTCCTGCGCCTCGGCGCGGGCGATGACATTGACCAGATAGATGTCGTCGCGCAACTGCGTGACGGTTGCGCCGGACACGGCGGTGTTCAGCACGTTGGCGAGCTGCGCGCTGGTCAGGCCCATGCGGCGCGCCTGGTCCTGGTCGATGTCGATGGTCAGCTGGCGCGCGGGCTCGATCCAGTCGAAGTGCACGCGCCGCGCGCCGGGATGGGAGGACAAGACCTCGGCCAGGCGCAGCGCCTGGGTGCGGATGACCTCCACCTCCGGACCGCTGAGGCGGTACTGCAGCGGCCAGCCGATGGGCGGGCCCATCTCCAGCGGGCTGACGCGAATGACCGCCTCGGGGAAGTTCTCCACCAGATAGCTGTCCAGCGTCCTCTCCAGCCGCAGGCGGGCCTCGAGGTCCGTGGCCATGACCACGATCTGGCTGTGGTGGTCGCTGGGCGGCCGGATCGCCAGCGGCAGATAGAAGCGCACCACATTGCGTCCGATGTAGCTGACCCAGAAATCCACGTCGTCGCTGGTGGCGAGGTACTCCTCCACCCGCTTGATCGCGGTCTCGCTGGCGAAGATGGAGCTCGACCGCGGAAGCTGGAAATCGATGATCAGCTCGTTGCGGTCGGAGGGCGGAAAGAACTGCCGGTTGACCAGCTGGAGCGCGAGCAGCGACACCACGAAGACCGCGATCGTGACGGCGATGGTGATCCAGCGGCCGGTGATCGCGATGTTCAGGACGCGGGCGAACCCCTTCAGGAACCGCCCCGGCGCGTCCGAGACGCCCGCCGCGGGCGGCTTCAGCAGGGCGCCCGCCACCACGGGCGTGAACACGACCGCCACCAGCCAGGACGCGATCAGCGCGATGGCCACGACCTGAAAGAGCGAGATGGTGTACTCGCCCGCCTGGCTTTCGGCAAAGCCGATGGGGGTGAAGCCCGCGATGGTGATCAGCGTGCCCGTCAGCATCGGTGCTGCGAGGCGCCGATAGGCAAAGGCCGCGCCCTGGGCCACCGTGTCGCCGACGGCCAGCCGGCGCAGGATCGCGTCGGTGGTGGTCATGGCATCGTCCACCAGCAGCGCCAGCGCGATGATCAGCGCGCCCAGCGACACGCGGTGCAGGTCGATCCCCATCGTCTGCATGACCAGAAACGTTGTCGCCAGCGTGACCGGAATCGCCACCGCCACCACCGCCCCCGGACGCACGCCCAGCGCCACGAAGCTGATCGTCAGGATGATCGCGATGGCCTGATAGAGCGAGGTGGTGAAATCGCCGATGGCGGTGGTCACCACCGCCGGCTGGTTGGAGATCAGATGCGGCTCGATCCCGATGGGCAGGTCGGCGATGATGCGCTTCATGGCGCTGTCGATGTCGGCCCCCAGCTCCAGGATATCGCCGCCCTCGCGCATGGAGATGGCCAGCCCGATGGCCCGTTCGCCGTTGACGTGCAGCAGCGGCTGCGGCGGATCGACCAGGCCGCGCCGGACCGTGGCGATGTCACCGAGCCGGATCGCCCGGCCGCCGGCGATCAGCGAGACCTCCAGGATGTCGCCCTCGGTCTCGAAGGCGCCGGTGACGCGCAGGACGAGGTTTTCCTGCCCCGAACTGAGGGTCCCCGAGGGGCGCACCACGTTCTGCGCGGCGATGGCCGAGAAGATCTGGCCATAGTCGAGCCCCATCGCCGCGACCCGGTCGGGCTGGAACTCCACGAAGACGGTCTCGTTCTGGGTGCCGATGAAGTCGATCTTGCCGATGCCGTCGACCAGGGTCAGCAGGCGCGTGCGCACCACGTCGACGTAGTCGCGCAGCTCGCGGTCGGAGAAGCCGTCGGCGGTGAAGCCGTACATGATGCCGAAGACATCGCCGAAGTCATCGTTGAAGAACGGCCCCAGGACGCCCTGCGGCAGGGTGTGGCGGATGTCGCCGATGCCGTTGCGCACCTCCTGCCAGACGGTGGGCACCTGATCGGGCGGAAAGACGCCCTTCAGATCGACATAGATCGTGACGAGCCCCGGCCGGGTGATGGAGCGCAGGGCATCAAGGCCCGTCGTCTCTTCCAGCCGGCGCTCCAGCCGGTCGGTCAGCTGGCGCTGCGTCTCCTCCATGGTGGCGCCTGGCCAGACGGCCGTCACCAGCATGGTCTTGATGGTGAAGGTCGGGTCCTCGTCCCGGCCCAGGTTGACGAAGGCGAAGGCCCCGGCCACGACCGCGACCAGCATCAGATAGAGGGTCAGCGACCGGCTGCGGATCGCGAACTCCGACAGGTTCGGGCCGATCATGACCCGTCACCGAGCAGACGCACCTCCTGCCCCGGGCGCAAGGCCTGCACCCCGGCGGTCACGACACGCTCCCCGATCTCGACGCCGTATTCGATGCTGACGGTGGCGGGGTTGAAGCGGATCACACGGACCGGCCGCAGCATCACGCGCGGGCTGTCAGGGTCCACGACCCAGACCGCGGGCGCGCCATCCGCCGAGGTCAGCGCGCTGGCCGGCAGCTCGATCCCGCCGACGCCGCCGAAATGCACCCGCCCCGTGATGGTGGAGCCCAGGCGCATCTCTGCGGGCGGGTCGATCAGCCCGACCCGGACGCGGATCGTACCCGTCGCGGCATCGGCCCGCGGGGCGATCTCGCGCACCCGTCCCAGCGCGACCACCCCCGGCGAGAGGCCGAGCGACACGCTCACCTCGGGGTCGGGCGGGCTTGCGGCAATCACGCTGGTGGGCACGTCGAACACCGCGTCCTTGCCCTCGTCGCGGGCAAGCTGGACGATGCGGCGGCCGGGCTGCACCACCTCGCCGGCCTCGGCGCCCACGGCGACGACCACGCCCGGGGCATCGGCCAGAAGCTCGGTATCGGCCAGCCGGCGCCGGGCGATGCTGGCCTGCGCCTCGGCGGAGTCATAGGCGCCCTGGGCCGAGACGAGCTGCTGTTCGGCCCGCTCCAGCCCCGCCTGCGAGACGAAATCGCGCTCGAACAGCTGGCGCTGGCGTTCGAAATTGGCCCGAACCTCGGACAGCTGTCCGGCCGCGGCCGTGAGCGCGGCTTCGGCCGCGCGCAGGGCGTTCTGTTCGTCGACGGGGTCGAGCCGGCCGATGGGCTGGCCGGCCTCCACCGTGTCGCCGACCTGCACCGGCCGCTCCACCAGCCGGCCGCCGATCCGAAAGGCGAGGTCGACCTCCACCTGGCTCTCCACCGTGCCCGACAGCGTGATGGTCTGCCCAGCCACGGTTTCCTGCACGATGACGGTGCGCACCGGACGCAGCTCGGGGGCCTCGGCGGCCTCCTCCTCGCGGCAGGCCGAGAGCGCCGCGGTCAACCCCAGCGCAAGAAGAACGCCGCGGGCTGGCAGGCTGATTGCGGGCATGGAGATCATTCCTTCCAGGACAGGTGGCAACGTTGGGCGCGCACGGGGTCCTGCGGGACCCCCGTGCGCGCCGCGAGGGACAGGGCCCCTCATTCAGACCCCAAGGGGCAGGCCCAGCTGATACCAGCCCACCAGCAGCAGCGACCAAAGGACCAGCAGCACCGCCGTGTAGGGCAGCATCAGGGCGACAATCGTGCCGATGCCGGCGTCCTTCTGGTATTTCTGGGCAAAGCCGACCATCACGGCAAGATAGACGTTGAGCGGCGTGATCACGTTCATCGGGCTGTCGCCGACGCGGTAGGCGGCAAGCACCAGGTCCGGGTCGCCCCCAAGCCGCATGAACAGCGGGATGAACACCGGCGCCAGGATCGCCCATTTCGCCAGCGCGCCGGTCAGGATAATGTCGATCAGCGCCACCAGACCGACGAACAGGAAGATGTAGGTCGTGGCCCCGAAGGGCGCGGTCTGCAACCGCTCGGCCAGGTTGACCGCAAGAACGGTGGCGAGGTTGGTGTAGTTGAAGAAGGCGATGAAGTTGGCGATCACGAACAGCAGGAAGATCATCCCCGCGAGGTTGCCCCACGTCTTCACCACTAGACCGATCGCGGCGGTGACGTTCGCGATGGTGCCCGCGGCCCGCCCGTAGGCATAGCCCACGAACATGAACATCAGGCTCAGCAGCACGATCAGCCCGGACATGAAGGGCGACCCGGCCATGATCCCGCCGGTGTCCTGGTTGCGCAGGATGCCGAAGGGCGCCGGCGGCAGCGTCAGCAGCGCAAGCACGCCGAGAAAGATCAACGCCGCGCGACCGGCCGCCTTCAGCCCCGCCTGCTCGGCCTCGGTCATCCCCTCATGCACCTCCACCGGCACGCCGCCGGTGTAGGGCCCGAGGCGGGGTTCGACGTATTTCTCGGTCAGCAGCGTGCAGATGATCGCCATCAGGATGGACGACACGATCATGAAGAAGATGTTGCCCACCGGGGTGATCTGCCGGCTGGGATCGACCGAGCGCACGGCGTCGTTTGTCACCTCCACCAGAAGGGCATCGGTCGGCGTGACGAAGACGTTGACCAGGAACACCGCCGCGACGCCGCTGAAGCCGGCCGCAAGCCCCGCCAGCGGATGCCGGCCCAGGCTGTGGAAGGCCGCGGCCGCCAGCGGGACCAGCACCAGATAGCCCGCATCCGCCGCGATGGAGGACATCACCCCCACCATCACGATCATGAAGGTGAAGTAGCGCGCCGGCGCCACCATCACGAGCTTGCGCACCAGGGTAGAGATCAGGCCCGACTCCTCGGCCAGGCCGACGCCGATCATGGCCACCAGAATCACCCCCACCCCGGTGAAGGCGAGGAAGTTCGCCACCGGGCTGGTGATCAGGAAGCGGATGCCGTCGGGCGACAGCAGGCTGCGCACGGCGCTCGTCTGCTCGACGATCTCGCCCAGCGCGGCGTCGTAGCCCTCATAGGTGACGGAGGTGCCGAGCAGCCCGAAGATCGCCGAGAGCACGACGACGATTCCGATGAGCATGAAAAAGATGATGGCCGGGTGCGGCACCGCGTTTCCGACGCGCTCGATCACCCCGAGGAACCCGCTGAGCGAGCCCTCCTTCACGTCGTCGGAACCCTTTGGTGTCGCCATCGTCAGCCCCCCCGAAGCTTGCGACGCCCGGGAATGACTTCCCACCGTCGCCGGTAATGATTCCAACGGACCAATTCTGACGGAAACTCGCCTCCCGCGAGCCGTCTCCACAACGTTTGGTTGCGCCCGACGGAAAACCAGAACGAGAATCAGGAGCTATCACGGAGAAGAGAGGCTAAATGTATAAGGTTTGACAATTCAGAACGCTTTTTTCCTTCGCGTTCATGGAGTGCCTCTTTTTGTATAACGCGGTTTCCGAACGACATTCCTTTCTTGACAGTAACGGCGGGTGTCGGCCATTGATTCGTCTGGAAGCGGTATTGCAGCGTGTGGTTGGCCGGGCCAATACTCCGGCTGGACTGTTTCGGCGCGGGGCAATCGCCGGCTCGTTCCTCGCAATGCTCGGGAGGGCTGCGTTTGTCCGACATCTGGATCGTCTTCGCCATCATCGCCGCGGTGATCGCCCTTTTCATCTGGGATCGGGTGCCGGTCATCGTCGTCTGCGTCGGCTGTGCGCTGGCACTGTGGGCCACCGGCATCCTGACGATCGGCCAGAGCCTGGCGGGCTTTGGTGACCCGGCGACCATCTTCGTCGCCTCGCTCTTCGTCATCAGCGCCGGGATGGAGCGGTCGGGGGTAACGGCCTGGGTCGGGCAGGCACTGATCGACAAGTCCGGGGACAGCCGCGTGCGGCTGATCGTGTTCATGATGCTGGCCGTCGCGGTGCTCAGCGCGCTGATCAGCGTCAACGGCGCGGTGGCGGCGCTGTTGCCGGTGGTGGTGGTGCTGGCGGTGCGGCTGAACCGCTCGCCCGGCCGGCTGCTGATGCCGCTCGTATTCGCCGCGCATTGCGGCTCGCTGCTGCTGCTCACCGGCTCGCCGGTCAACGTGCTGGTGTCGGAGGCGCTGCTCGACTCCGCCGGGCGCAACTTCAACTATTTCGAATTCGCGCTCGCCGGCATCCCTGCGGTGATCGGGGGCGTGGTGATCGCCGTGTTCCTGGGCGAGAAGCTGCTGCCCGCGCGCGCCAGCAAGAACCTGCCCAGCGACCTGAGCCGCCATGCCCACACGCTGGTGGAACAATATCGCCTGTCGGCGGAGGTGCAGACCCTGCGCATCGCGGAGGAGTCGCCCCTGATCGGCAAGGAGCGGCGCGCCTTCGACCTGTCCGACCGCGAGGGCCTCGCGCTCGTGTCGGTGCGCGAGGCCACGGGCAGCGCAGGTCCGGGTCGGCGCGACCAGTTGCAGGCCGGCGACCTGGTCGTGGTGCGCGGCGACAGCAGCGCCATCGGCGAGTTCGCGCAGGAGCTTGGCCTCTTCCTCGTGCAGGAGGCGGAGGGCACCGACGCCGCGAACAATCTCTTCAACCGCGACTCGGCGCTGGCGGAGGTGGTGATCCGCCCGCGGTCGCCCCTGATCGGGGATCACTTCTTTCCCGGCATGGTGACGCCCAGCGGCGACCTTGTGGTGCTGGCGATCCAGCGCGGCGGGCAGGACCTGACCGCAGGAACGGCGCTGGAGGCCGGCGACACGCTGCTGCTGCAGGGCACCTGGGAGGCGATGGAGACCCGGCTGGAGGCCGCCGAGGTGCTGGTCGTTGATTCGCCCGAGCTGGTGCGCCGTCAGGCGCTGCCGATGGGTCCGGGTGCGCAGACGACGCTGGCGATCCTCGCGGTGATGGTGGTGTTGCTGGCGACCGGTCTGGTGCCCGCCTCGGTCGCGGGCCTGCTGGCCGCCGGTGCCTTCCTTGTCAGCGGGGTGCTGAACGTCGATCAGGTCTACCGCTCGATCAACTGGACCACCGTGATCCTGGTGGGGGCGATGATGCCCCTGTCGGTCGCAATCCAGCAGACCGGCGCGGCACAGCTGCTGGCCGAGGGGCTGGTGAACTGGGTCGGCGATTCCGAGCCGCGGGTCCTGCTGGCGGGGCTGTTCGTGCTGACGGCGGTCCTGGGGCAGGTGATCTCCAACACCGCGACGGCGCTGATCATCATCCCGATCGCGGCGGTGACGGCCACGCAGATGGGCATCGCGCCGGAACCGGTGCTGATGGCGGTGTGCATCGCGGCGGCGGCGGCCTTCATGACCCCCGTCGCCACTCCCACCAACCTCATGGTGATGGAGCCGGGCAGCTACAAGTTCGGCGACTACTGGAAGTTCGGCCTGCCGTTCATGGTGTATTTCTTCTTCGTGGCCGTCTTCTGGGTGCCGCTGGTGTGGGGCTTCTGAGGCACGCGGCCGGCGCGAAGGGGCGGGTATGAGCGACGTCAACCTCCTGCTCCTGATCGTGCTGGGCACGATCGCGCTGTTCGTGTGGAACCGGCTGCCGCTGGTGGTGGTGGCGATGGGCAGCGCGCTGGCGCTCTATGCCACCGGGCTGCAGTCGCTCGATCAGGTCTTTCGCGGCTTCGGCGATCCGGTGGTGATGTTCGTGGCCTCCCTGTTCATCGTCACCGCGGGGCTGGAGGCGGCCGGCGTCACCGCCTGGATCGGCCAGCAGTTCGAGCGGCTGGTGGCGGGCAATCCCGACAAGCTGCTGATGGTGGGGATGCTGGCGGTGGCGGCGCTGTGCCCGCTGATCAACGCCAGCGGCGCGGTGGGCGCGCTGCTGCCGGTGGTGATGCTGATGGTGGTGCGGCTGGGCGCGCAGCCCGCGCGGTTCCTTCTGCCGATGGCCTTCGCCTCGGGTGCGGGGGCGCATCTGGCGCTGACGGGCGCGCCCAAGAACGTGCTGATCGCCGATGCCGCGGCAAACTACGGCCCGCGCGCCATCGGCTTTTTCGAGTTCGCGCTGGTGGGCATTCCGATGCTGGCCGGCACGGTGGTCATCGTGCTGCTGCTGGGCCGACGCCTCGTGCCAGAACGCACCGCCCCCAGCCTGCCGCGCGACCTGAGCAAGCATGCGCGCACGCTGGTGGAGCAGTATCGGCTGGCGCAGGACGTGTTTGCGCTGGTGCTGGCCGCGGGCTCCCCCCTGATCGGCAAGCCGGTGCGCGACCTCGGGCTGCCGCCGGATCTGTCGCTGATCATCGTCAGCGACCCGGAGGGCGTGCCCCGGCTGGAGGGGGTGATGGGGGCCGGCGACCGCATCCTGCTGCGCGGCCCGCCCACCACCGCCGCCGACTTCGCCCGCGCCACCGGCACCCGCATCCGCACCGTCTCGGACGAAGAGGCGGCGGGCAAGCTGATCAACCGTGCGGCTGGCGTCGCCGAGGTGGTGATCCCCCAGCGCTCGCCGCTGATCGGGACCCGGGTGTTTCCCGGCATGGTCACCCGGGGCGGCGATCTGGCCGTGATGGCGGTGCAGCGGCGCGGCGACCCTCTGGTGGGCGAGGTCGCGCTGGAGGCGGGCGATCATGTCCTGACCCAGGGCAGCTGGTCGGCGCTGCTGCGCAACGAGGCGCGCGCGGGTGTCCTGCTGGTGGACCGGCCCGACACCGTCCGCCGGCAGCTGGTGCCGCTGGGCACCGGCGCCAGGGCCGTGCTGGCCATCGTGCTGGCGATGGTGACCGCCATCGCCACGGGCTTGCTCGCGCCGGCGGTGGCCACGGTGCTGGCGGCGGGCGCGATCCTGGTGCTCGGCCTCGTGACGGTGGAGGACGCGTTTCGCGCGATCAACTGGACCACGGTCATCCTGATCGCCGCGATGTTCCCGCTGTCCACCGCGCTGGTCGACACCGGGGCGGCGCAGATGGTGGCCGACCGTGTGGTCGCGGTGACCGGCGATGGTGAGCCGCGTCTGCTGCTGGCGATCATCTTCGTGCTGGCCGTGGCCATGGGCATCGTCGTGTCGAACACCGCGACGACGATGATCCTGCTGCCGATCACGGTGATGTCGGCCGCGGCCTACGGCATCTCGCCCCTGCCCGCGCTGATGGCGCTGAGCGTCGCGACCTCGGCGTCGTTCCTGACGCCGGTCTCGACCACCGCCAACACCATGGTGATGGGGCCCGCGGGCTTTCGCTTTGCGGATTACTGGCCGCTCGGGCTGCCGTTGACCGTCTGGTACTTCGTCGTCGCCGTCGGCCTCGTGCCGATGATCTGGCGGTTTTGAGATGCGCCCGGCGGGAGGAGGCCGGCCGCAGCAACCCGTTGCAACCCGGAGGAGACCCGACCCATGAGCGATCTTGACGCCGTCCTTGCCCACATCGACGCAGATCTCGACCACGCCGTCGCGCGCCTGTTCGAGACGCTGCGGATGAAGTCCATCTCCACCGACCCCGCCTACAACGGCGAGACGCGGGCCTGTGCGGAGTGGCACGCGCGCGACCTCGCCTCCATCGGGTTTGACGCCGCCGTGCGCGACACCGCCGGCCATCCGATGGTGGTGGGGCACGACCGTTCCGCCACGGGCACGTCGGTGCTGTTCTACGGCCACTACGACGTGCAGCCCGTCGACCCGCTGGAGCTGTGGGACCACGACCCCTTCGCGCCCTCGATCGAGACGCGGGAGGACGGGTCGAAGTTCATCGTCGCGCGGGGGGCGGCCGACGACAAGGGCCAGCTCATGACGTTCGTCGAGGCCTGCCGCGCCTGGAAGGCGGTCACCGGCAAGCTGCCGATCCCGGTCACAATCCTGCTGGAGGGCGAGGAGGAATCGGGCGGCGTCAACCTGCCACCGTTCCTGGAGGCGAACGCCGACGAGCTGCGCGCCGATGTGGCGCTGATCTGCGACACCAACATGTGGGACAGCGCGACGCCCGCCATCACCACCTCCCTGCGCGGGCTGTGCGGCGAGGAGATCATCATCCACGCCTCCGACCGCGACCTGCATTCGGGGTTCTACGGCTCGGCGGCGGCGAACCCGAACCATGTGCTCGCGCGCATCCTTGCGGACCTGCGCGACGAAGACGGCCGCGTCACCGTTCCGGGCTTCTACGACGGCGTGCCCGAGCTGCCCGCCGCGCTGCGCGAGAGCTGGGCCAAGCTCGACTTCTCCGAGGCGGCCTTCCTGGGCGAGGTCGGGCTGTCGGTCCCGGCGGGCGAAAAGGGCCGCTCGGCGCTGGAGATGGTCTGGTCGCGCCCGACCTGCGAGGTCAACGGCATGGGCGGCGGCTATCAAGGCGCGGGCTTCAAGACCGTGATCCCGGCGATGGCGTCGGCCAAGATCTCGTTCCGCCTGGTGTTCGAACAGGACCCCCACAAGGTCCGCGCCGCCTTCCGCGCCTTCGTGGAGGCCCGGGTGCCCGCCGACTGCCGGGTGGAGTTCATCGAGCATGGCGCGGGCCGCGCCGTCGCCTTCGACACCTCCGCCCCGGTGTTTCAGAAAACGCAGGCCGCGCTGACCGAGGAATGGGGCAAGGACGCGGCGTTTGTCGGCGGTGGCGGGTCGATCCCCGTGACCACGATGATCAAGGAACGCATGGGGATGGACGTGGTGATGGCCGGCTTCGGCCTCGCCGACGACCGCATCCACAGCCCGAACGAGAAATACGAGCTGCAGAGCTTCCACAAGGGCATCCGCTCCTGGGCCCGCATCCTCGCGGCGCTGTGACGGCGCGGCGGCAAGGGGGGGTGGGCTGATGGCCCCGCGCGGCCTGTCGGCCTTCGACCCGCTGACACGGGCCGAGGCGGCGCTGGTCGCGGGCCTCGACAGCGGCACCTATGACCGCGTCGGCGGCGGCGGCCTGCCGGAGGCCGGGGACGAGACCCGGCAGGTCCGCGCCGACGTGATCCGCCTGCTGCTGCTGGGCGGCCCCGAGGTGCCGCGCCTGCACGAGACCGGCCTGCGGCTGGGCGGTGCCTGGATCAGCGGGCGGCTCGATCTGGAGGGGTGCCGGATCCCGCGCGACATCGGGCTGGCGGACTGCCGGTTCGAGTTCGAGCCGGTGCTGCGCTCGGCAATGATCGATTCGCTGATCCTCGACGGGTCCGTCCTGCCCGGCCTCAGCGCCGACCGGATCGAGGCGCGCGGCGACATCTATCTGCGGGCCGCCACTGTCGCGGGCGCCATCCACCTGCGCGGCGCCCGGCTGGGGGGCGAGCTGGTGCTCGACGGCGCGCAGATCACCGAGCCCGACGGCGTGGCGCTGAATGCCGAACGGCTGGAGGCGCGCGGCGGCCTGCTGCTGCGCGGCGCGGTGGTGCGCGGCGGCATCGCGGTGCCCAGCGTGCGGCTGGGCGGCGCGCTCAATGCCATCGGCGCGCGGGTGGAGCGTGCGGGCGCCATGGCGCTGGATGCCACGGGCCTGCATTGCGCAAGCGACGTGAACCTGCGTCGCATCACCATCGAGGGCGAGTGCGAGTTCAACGGCGCCCGCCTGCGCGCGGACGTGGACCTGCGCGAGGCGCGCCTCACCGCGCCGGGGCTGACCGCGCTCAGCTTTCGCCGCGCCGTGATCGACGGGGCCCTGATCCTGCGCGACGGCACGACCCTGCAGGGCGCGCTCAATCTCAACGGCGCGAGCATCGGCACGCTCGTCGACGCCCCCGGCAGCTGGCCCGCGCCGGGCGAGTTGCTGTTGAACCAGTGCCGCTATGACGGCTTCCTCGCGTCGCCCATCGACGCGGACTCGCGGCTGGCCTGGCTGGCGCGCCAGGACCCCGCGCGCTGGGACGAGGATTTCTGGCCCCAGCCCTATGAACACCTCGCCAGCGTCCTCAGCGGCACCGGGCACGCCGACGACGCGCGCCGGGTGCTGGTGGCCAAGGAACGCCTGCAACGGGCCGCGCAGCGCGCCCGCATGCGCTGGCGCGCGCTGCGCTGGCTGATGGCGGTGCGCGACTTCCTGCTGGGCATCACGGTGGGCTATGGTCGGCAGCCCTTCCTCGCCTTCCTCTGGCTGGCGCTGTTCTGGGCGCTTGGTGCGGGCATCTTCAGCCTGGTGGAGTATCACGAGGCGCTGCGCCCCGTCCCGTCGGTGATGGTGCGCGCGCCGGAATGGGTGCTGTGCGCCCTGCCCGCGGGCAGCGAGACGTTCCTTGCCTCCCTTGGGCAGACGCGCGCCGGGCTGGCCACGCCGGGACAGTCGCAGCTTGCCTGTTTCCTCGCCCAGCCCGAGGCCGCCAGCTACACGCGCTTCAACGCCTGGGTGTTTTCCCTCGACACGCTGATCCCCGTGTTCGAGGCCGGACAGCAGGACTTCTGGCTGCCCGACTCGCGCCATCCGGTGGGCTTCGCCGGGCGCATCTTCGTCTATCTCCTGACGATGGCCGGCTGGGCGCTGAGCCTGCTTGCCGTCGCCGGGTTCTCCGGCATCGTCAAGCTGAAGTGACCCGGCATCCGGCGCGGGGACAGGGGCCGCGTCATACCAGCGGCCTTAACTTTTGACCGTTCTGGCGCAGTCTCGGGTAGTGATCGATCGGACGGTGTCGATGTCGTTTGCGAAGAATTTCCAGGCGTCGCAGCATCGCGCGAAGATGTTGTCGTAGGTCTCGAAGACGGAGATGGCGAGGCGGTTGGCGCGGAGGTCGGCGAAGGCGTTCTCGATCGGGTTGAACTCCGGAGCGTAGGGCGGAAGTGGCAGGAGGGTTGATGTTGCCAGGGACGCAGAGCGTCTTCGCCCCATGCCATCCGGCCCCGTCGAGCACGCGAACGGCGTGCGCACCCTCGGAGACGGTGCGGGAGATCCCGGCGAGGTGGGCGGTCATCGCCGCCGTGTCGGCGTGGGGCATGACGAGCGCGGCGGTGGTGCCGCGCCCGGGACAGACGGCGCCGAAGATGCAGGCCGAGGTGTAGCGGCTATCGTGGGGCGCGCGCGGGCGGCTGCCGCGCGGGGCCCGGATGCGGGTCAGAGTGCCTTGCTGGGGCTCTGATGATGTGACCGCCCCCCGACGGCATCGATGTGCCAAGGTGGGTTTGCGAAGATCCACAGAGGGGAGCGGTCATGTCGGAGATTATCACGGTCGGGCTCGACCTGGCGAAGAATGTGTTCCAGGCGCACGGCGCCGACGCCTCGGGGCGGGCGGTGCTGCGCAAGAAGCTGAGACGGGAT
>NZ_NHSD01000313.1 GCF_016653255.1 Rhodobaculum claviforme | reverse complement strand
CCTCACACGCTGACCACCGCCCCCCTTGAGAGAGGAGCCCCATGACCCAGCCTCTGCCGTCCGGCGACCCCGCGCCCGGCCCGCAGGCCACCGGCCCCGCCGCGGGTCGCGCCCCCGATCCTGTCGCCAATCCCGCCGCCAATCCCGTCGGGCCGGGCCTCGATGACATCGCCGCCGCCGAGCGGCTGCTGGGCGTCACCTACACCCCCGCGGAACGGGCGCAGATGCTGGACAATCTGGAGGGGCAGATCGCCTCGGCGGTGGCGCGGCGGGGGGTGCGGCTGTCCAACGACGTGCCGATGGCCAGCCGGTTCGATCCGCGCCTGCCGGGGTTCCGCCCGCCCGCGGCCCCGGGGCGGGTGCGGTTTTCAGCCGCCGATCCCGGGCCGCTGCCGGACAGCGACACCGACATCGCCTTTGCCCCCCTGCCCCGGCTGGCGGGCTGGATCGCGCGCGGCGCCATCACCAGCCGCCGGTTGACCGGGATTTATCTGGCGCGGATCGCGGCACTGGGCCCCAAGCTGGAGTGCTTCGCCACCGTCACCCCCGATCTGGCGCTGGCCGAGGCCGACGCGGCGGACGCGCTGACCCGCGCGGGCGTCAATCTGGGGCCTCTGCACGGCATCCCCTACGGGCTGAAGGACCTGTTCGACACGCGCGGCATCACCACCGGCTGGGGGGCCGAGCCGTTCCGCGACCGGGTGCCCGACCGTGACGCGGCCATCGTGGGGCGGCTGCGCGCGGCCGGGGCGGTGCTGCTGGGCAAGACCACGCTGGGGGCGCTGGCGTACAACGACATCTGGTACGGCGGCATGACCCGCAACCCGTGGAACCCCGACGAGGGCGCCTCCGGCTCATCCGCCGGGTCGGGGTCGGCCACGGCGGCGGGGCTGTGCGCGTTCTCCATCGGGACGGAAACACTGGGCTCCATCACCTCGCCGTGCCAGCGCAACGGCACGACGGGGCTGCGGCCGACCTTCGGGCGGGTGTCGCGGGCGGGCGCGATGGCGCTGTGCTGGTCGCTCGACAAGATCGGGCCGATGTGCCGCGGGGTGGAGGATACGGCGATGGTGCTGTCGGTCCTCAACGGGCCGGACCCGGCGGATCGGTCCTCCATCGACATGCCGTTCCATTTCGACGCCGCGCGCGGGATCGAGGGGCTGCGCGTCGGCTACCTGCCCGAGGCATTCGCCGAGGGCGCGACGGCCGTGGATCACGCCGCGTTGGAGGCGGTGCGCGATCTGGGGCTGGAGGTGCGCGCGGTCAGCCTGCCGGACCTGCCCTATGGCAGCCTCATCAACGTCCTTTACGCCGAAGCCGCAGCCGCCTTCGAGGACCTCACGCTCGACAACACCGACGACACCCTGACCTGGCAGGAGGACGGCGCCTGGCCCAACACCTTCCGCAAGGCGCGGTTCCTGTCGGCGGTGGACCATGTGCAGCTCGACCGCCTGCGGTATCGGGTGATGGAGGCGCTGGACGCGCTGTTTGCCGACATCGACGTGCTGGTCGGCCCGTTCATGACCGGCCCGATGCTGGTGGCGTCGAACTTCACCGGCCATCCGTGCCTGCACCTGCGGGCGGGGTTCATCGACAGCCCCACGCGCGGCAAGGCCAGCCTCGGCAGCGGCAAGCTGTCGACGGGCGAGGCCGCCGACGGCCCGACCCACACCGTCCCGCAGGGCATTTCGCTGTGGGGCGGGCTGTTCGACGAAGGCGCCGTGCTGGCCCTCGGCATGGCGCTGGAGGCCGCCCTGGACGTGGCCGACCGCCGCCCCCCCATCGCGTAATGATCCGCCCCAACATGGAGAGACCGACCATGAAACGCCGCGAGTTCCTGGCCACCACGACCGCGCTTGGCGCGCTCACCCTCGTCACCCCGGGGCGGCTGCTGGCCGAGACGCCGGTCGCGGGCGGCACCCTGGTCTGGGGCCATTCCGAGACGACGCAGAACCTGGACATGCACCAGACCGGCACGGCCTCGACCAGCCGGGTGTTGCAGAACATCCACAACGCCCTCGTCACCGTGAATTCCGACATGGAGGTCGTGCCGCAGCTGGCCGAAAGCTATGAGGTCTCGGACGACGGGTTGGAATACACCTTCCGGCTGCGCGCGGGGGTGATGTTCCACGACGGCTCCACCCTGACCTCGGAGGATGTGAAGTACTCGTTCGAGCGGTGCGCCGACCCCGAAACCGGCGCCACCAACTTCGAGGTCTTCAACGACGTGGCGGGGATCGAGACGCCCGACGAGCTGACGGTGATCGTGCGCATGACCCGCCCCAACGCGCCGTTCCTGGCGCGGCTGGCGGAAAACGGCGCGGGCGTGGTGATGCCGGCGGGATCGGGCGACATCCAGGGCACCACCCCCGTCGGCGCCGGCCCGTTCCGGTTCATCCGCCGCGAATTCGGCAACGAGGTCGTGCTGGAGCGCTTCGACGACTACTGGGACGGCCCCGCGCATCTGGAGCGCATCATCGCGCGCGAGATCACCGAGCCGACCGTGCGCCTGACCGGGCTGCGCACCGGCGAGTTGCACATGATCAACGACATCCCCGCTGAGCGCGTGGCCGAGGTCGAGGGCGACGCGTCCCTTCAGGTGCTGACCTGGTTCCCGCTCAACTTCGACTTCCTCAACTTCAACCACGATCTGGAGCTGTTCCAGGACGCCCGCGTGCGCCGCGCGTTCGACCTGATGATCGACAAGGAGATGCTGCTGCAGGGCGCGCTGTGGGGCCAGGGCGAGACCACGGCGTCCGCCAGCTTTCCCAACGATGCGGCGCGCAACACCGACATCACCCAGCGCGGCCAGGACATCGCCGCCGCCCGCGCGCTGCTGAGCGAGGCCGGCCATCCCCCCGGCAGCCTGAACGTGGTGTTCAAGGTCACCACCAACTATCCCTACCACGTCGAAAGCGCGCAGATCATCGCCGAATGGGCGCGCGAGGCCGGGGTCAACATGACCATCGAGCAGCTGACCTGGGCGGACTGGCTCAGCCAGGTGTGGGTCGACCGGGATTTCCAGATGACGATGATGAACTTCTTCACCATCTGGGAGCCGGACCGGCTGTATTTCTCGCTGTGGCACTCCACCGGGGGCTTCAACTATCGCAACATCAACGTCCCCGAGATCGACGCCCTCGCCGAGGAGGCGCGCGGCACCATAGACGCGGACGCGCGCAACGCCCTCTATCGCCGGATCCAGGACATGGTGTCCGAGGAGGCGCTGGACGTGATCCTGTGGTTCCGCAACGGATCGATCGGCGCGCGGTCGGAGGTCGCGGGGCTGGACACGCTGGTGCATCCCAACGGCTCCAACCTGAACTTCCACAAGGTGTGGTTGCGGAGCTGACGGGCCCTGCCGCCCCGGCCGGGGCGGGACGCGCCCATCCCTGTGCCCTTCTGTGTGCCGACCGCTGTGCGGCGGGCCGCCGGTGCCCGCCGATCCCAACCCCGGACCCTTGCCGATGGCCTATCTCCTCACCCGTCTGGTGTCGGTCGCGATCACGCTCGCGCTGATCTCGGTCATCACCTTCGCCATCACCAACGTCCTGCCGGGGGACGTGGCGATGATGATCATGGGCACCCAGTCCAACCCCGAGGCGCTGGAGGGGCTGCGCCGGTCGCTGGGGCTGAACGATCCGCTGGTGGTGCAGTACGGCCGCTGGGTGGGGGGGATACTGACGGGCGACTGGGGCACGTCGCTGTTGTTTCGCGAACCCATCGGGCCGCTGATCGCACAGAAGGCGGTGGCCAGCGGCCTGATCGTGGTGCTGGCGATGTCCATCGCGCTGGCGCTGGCGATCCCGCTGGGGGTGTGGGCCGCGCGCCACCGCGACCGCTGGCAGGACACCAGCGCGTCCTCGGCCGCTCTGCTGGGGCTGAGCATGCCGGATTTCTTCATCGGGATCATGCTGATCCTGCTGTTCGCGGCCTCCCTTGGCTGGCTGCCGTCGTCGGGGTTCGTCGACCCCGCGCAGGATTTCATCGCCGCGGTGCGCCATGCGCTGCTGCCGGCGCTGGCGCTGGGGCTGGGGCTGATGGCGCATCTGACGCGGATGACACGCTCGGCGATGATCGGCATCCTCAACCAGGATTTCATCCGGGTTGCCCGCGCCAAGGGCCTGCCGGAGCGTACGGTGGTCTGGGGCTATGGGCTGCGCAACGCCATCGGGCCGGTGATGACGGTGGCGGGGTTGCAGGTGGGCTACCTGTTCGGCTCCATCATCGTGATCGAGAGCCTGTTTTCCTATACCGGCATGGGCTGGCTGACCTATCAGGCGCTGCTGAACCGCGACATCCCGCTGATCCAGGCGTCGATCTTCGTCATCGCGGCGGTGGTGATGCTGGCCAATCTGGTGGTCGATATCCTCTATCGCGTGGTCGATCCGCGCATCCGGCTGGGGTGAGGGGCGATGCGCGGATTTCTCTCGCCCAAGGCTGTGATCGGGCTGACGCTCGTGGGGGGGGTGGTGCTGGTGGCGCTGCTGGCGCCGCTGTTCATCGCGCCCGAGCGCGCGACCCAGATGGTGATGACCGCGCGGCTGCAACCGCCCTCGCTGGCGTATCCGCTGGGCACCGACCAGCTGGGGCGCGACCTGCTGGCGCGCGTGCTGCTGGGGGCGCAGACGTCGCTGATGATCGCGGTGTCGGCGGTGGGGATCTCCATCGCGCTGGGGCTGCCGCTGGGGATCGTGTCGGGATATTTCGGCGGGCGGATCGACAATGCGCTGATGCGGGTGATCGATGCGCTGCTGGCGTTTCCCGCGCTGCTGCTGGCGCTGACGATCTCGGCGGTGCTGGGGCCGAATTTGCAGAACACCATCATCGCGATCGGCGTGGCCTTCACCCCCTTCCTTGCGCGCATCGTGCGGGGCGAGGCGCTGCGCGTCGTCCAGATGCCCTATGTGGAGGCCGCGCGCGCCTCCGGCACCCGCGACGGCGCGATGATCGTCCGCCACATCCTGCCCAACATTATGCCCGCGCTGATCGTGCAGACCACCATCAGCCTCGCGTTCGCCGTGCTGGCCGAGGCCGCGCTGTCGTTCCTTGGCCTTGGCACGCAGCCGCCGATGGCGTCGTGGGGGCTGATGATCCAGGCCTCGCGACAGTTTCTGGACATCGCGCCGTGGACGGCGCTGGTGCCGGGGGCGGCGCTGGCGATCACGATCCTGGGCCTCAACCTGCTGGGCGACGTGCTGCGCGACGCCCTCGATCCCCGGTCGAGGTGAGCATGCCCCCTCCCATCCTGTCGGTCGAAAACCTGCGCGTGGAATTCCCCGGCCACTCCGGCAGCGATGCCGCCGTGTCCGACATCAGCTTTGCCGTGCACCCGGGTGAAACCGTCTGCGTGGTGGGCGAATCCGGGTCGGGCAAATCCGTCACCTCGCTGTCGGTCATGCGGCTGGTGGAGTTCGGCGGCGGACGCATCGTGTCGGGCCGCATCGCGTTCGACACCGGCGACGGCGCGGTGGATCTGGCCCGCATCGACTTGAGGCGGATGGAGGCGATCCGCGGCAACCGCATCGGCATGATCTTTCAGGAGCCGATGACCGCGCTGAACCCGGTCGCGCCCATCGGTCGGCAGCTGACCGACGGGATGCGGCGGCATCTGGGCCTGTCGCGCGCCGCCGCCGCCGCCCGCGCGCTGGAGCTGATGCACGAGGTCCGCATCCCCGAGCCCGAGCGCCGCCTGACCCAGTACCCGCATGAACTTTCGGGGGGCATGCGCCAGCGCGTGGTGATCGCCATGGCGATGGCCTGCCGCCCGCGCCTGCTGATCGCGGACGAACCCACCACCGCGCTGGATGTCACCATCCAGGCCGAGATCCTCGCCCTGATCGGTCGGTTGCAGCGCGATTTCGGGATGGCGGTGCTGTTCATCACCCATGACATGGCGGTGGTGGCGCAACTCGCCGACCGCGTGGTGGTCATGCGCCACGGCCGGCTGGTGGAGGACGGCCCCGTCGCGCGCATTTTCGACGCCCCGCAGGCGGAGTATACCCGCGCGCTCCTCGCCTCCGTCCCCCGGCTGGGCGAGATGCGCGGCCGCCCCGACGCCGAACCCCTGCGCATCC
>NZ_NHSD01000312.1 GCF_016653255.1 Rhodobaculum claviforme | reverse complement strand
GCCCCTGACCCCCACCGGGCTGGGCGGCGCCAAGGCCCTGCCGGGCGACAGCGGCGGCGACGAGGACGCGGCCCTGTTGCGCGGCCGCCGCCTGCATCTGCTGCTGGAACATCTGCCGGTCCTGCCGGAGGCCGGGCGCGCCGCCGCCGCCGCGGACCTGTTCGCCGCCGACGGCGACGCCCCCGCCGACCATGCCGAGGTCGCGCAGCTTCTGGCCGAGGCCGAGGCGGTGCTGGCGGCGCCGGAACTGGCGCCGCTGTGGGCCGCCGACGCGCTGGCCGAGGTGGAAATCACCGCCGAGATCGGCGAACGGCGCCTGATCGGGACCATCGACCGGCTGATCGTGACGGCGGATCGCGTGCTGGCGGTCGACTGGAAATCCAACGCCGTCGTGCCCGCCCGTGCCGAAGATGTGCCCGAGGGGCTGCTGCGACAGATGGGCGCCTATGCCCATGCGCTGGCCGCGATCTGGCCCGACCGACGGATCGAGGTGGCCCTGTTGTGGACGCGCACCGCGCGGCTGATGCAGCTTCCGGGGCCGCTGGTGGCCGCTGCGCTGGCGCGCGGTCTGTCGGAGGCGGGCATTGACCCCCGCGCAGGGCGTCCATAGGTACGGCCCCAACCGCAAACAGGAGAGACCCCATGGCAACCCTTCCCGTCACCGACGCCACGTTCGATGCCGAAGTGCGTCAGTCCAGCATCCCCGTCGTGGTCGACTTCTGGGCCGAATGGTGCGGCCCCTGCAAGCAGATCGGCCCCGCGCTGGAGGAGCTGTCGGAGCATTACGACGGGCGCGTGAAGATCGTGAAGATCAACGTGGACGAGAACCCCTCGACGCCCGCGCAGATGGGCATCCGGGGCATCCCGGCGCTGTTCCTGTTCAAGGACGGCGCGGTGGTGTCGAACAAGGTCGGCGCCGCCCCCAAGGCCGCGCTGCAGAACTGGATCGACGGCGCGCTCTGATGGCCCGGAACGTCTCTGGCGAATTCCCCGGCTGGCACGGCACCACCATCCTTGCGGTGCGCAGGGGGGGCCGGGTGGTGGTGGCCGGCGACGGCCAGGTCAGCCTCGGGCAGACGGTGATCAAGGGCACGGCGCGCAAGGTGCGCAGGCTTGCCCCCGGGGGCGCGGAGGTGGTGGCGGGCTTTGCCGGCTCCACCGCCGACGCCTTCACCCTGCTGGAGCGGCTGGAGAAGAAGCTGGAGGCGGCCCCCGGGCAGCTGCAGCGCGCCGCGGTGGAGCTGGCCAAGGACTGGCGCACCGACAAGTACCTCCAGAAGCTGGAGGCGATGCTGATCGTCACCGACGGGCGGGATCTTTACGTCATCACCGGCGCGGGCGACGTGCTGGAGCCCGAGCATGACGTCACCGCCATCGGCTCGGGCGGCATGTTTGCGCTGGCCGCCGCGCGCGGCCTGATGGAGAGCGACCTCGACGCCGAGGCCATCGCCCGGCGCGCCATGGCCATCGCCGCCGACATCTGCGTCTATACCAACGGCAACCTGACGGTCGAAAGCATCGGCTGAGGGTGGCCCCGGCGGGCGTGTCGCGCCCCCGCCGAAGCAGACGTGCCCGGCGTCACTCGGCCGCCGGGCGGCTGGCGGCAAGGGTGGCCATGCGGTCCGCCGCCTCGGCCAGCACGGCGTCATCCCGGGTCAGGGCGATGCGCACCCAGTCGCGCAGGGTCGGGCCAAAGGACGCACCGGGCATCACCGCAACCCCCTGGGCATCGAGCAGCGCATCGGCAAAGCGGCTCCCGTCCATCCCCGTCCCCGATACGTCCAGCAGCGCGAACATCCCCGCCCCGGGGCGGTGCAGGCGCAGCCCCGCCACCCCGTCCAGACGGTCCGCCAGCAGTGCCGTGCGCCGTGCCAGCCGCCGGCGCATCCCGGCCGCGGCAAGGTCGGGCGCCTCCAGCGCCGCGACGGTCATGTCGGCGATGAAGGGCTGGTTGCCGAACAGCATCGTTTCGGCCAGCGGCAGAAGGCGCGCGCAGAACGCCGCCGGGCCGACACACCAGCCCGAGCGGAAGCCCGCCGCCGCGTGGCTCTTGGAGATCGAGGAGCACACCACCACCCGCGCCTCGGCCCCCGGCAGGGACATCGGTGACACGAAGGGCGTGGGGCCGAAGACCAGATCCTCATAAACCTCGTCCGAGATCACCCACAGATCATGCGCGTGGGCCAGATCGAGGATCGCCGCCAGATCGTCGCGGCCCAGCACCGCGCCGGTGGGGTTGTGCGGTGTGTTCAGCAGGATCGCGCGCGTGCGCGGCGTGATCCGCGCGGCGACATCGGCGGGCCGGAGCCGGAAACCGGCATCCGCGCGCAGCGGCACGGGCACCGGCGCGGCACCGCCCGCGCGGATCACCCCCTCGTAGGTGGCGTACATCGGATCGCCCACCAGCACCTCGCAGCCCTGTTCGGCGACACCGCTCAGCACGGCATAGAGCGCGGTCTGGGTGCCGGGAAAGCACAGCACCTGATCCTCGGTGACCGGGCGGCCCACCCGGGCGCTGTAGCGCGCGGCCAGCGCGCGCAGCAGCGCAGGTTCGCCGCGCCCGTTGGAATACCCCGTGCGCCCGTCGCGCATCGCCGTGATGGCGGCGTGCAGGAGCGGCTCGGGGGTGGGGACGTCCGGCTCGCCTATGGTCAGCATCAGGATGCGGTCGCCCGCCCGCTGGCGCGTGACGGCGCGGTTGTGGACGGCCCATTTCGCCCCGCCCAGATCGGCCAGACGCCCGGTGATGCTGGCATAGCGCATGCCTCAGCCCTCCCGCCCGGTGCGCCAGGAAATCCAGCGCCAGCTTGACACGCACATCTCCTCCAGGCCGCGGCGGGCGCGAAAGCCCAGCACATCGGCCGCGCGGGTGGGATCGGCGTAGCAGGCCGCGATGTCACCCGCGCGGCGCGGGGCGATCACATGCGGCAGCACCCGCCCGCAGGCACGCCCATAGGCCGCCAGCATCTCCAGCACCGAATACCCCTGTCCGGTGCCCAGGTTCACCACATGCCCCCCGCCCCCGTCCAGCAGCGCCGACAGCGAGCGCAGATGCCCCTCGGCGAGGTCCTCGACGTGGATATAGTCGCGCACGCCGGTGCCGTCGGGGGTGTCGTAGTCGTCGCCGAACACCTGCAGCGCGGGCAGATCGCCCACCGCGACGCGGGCGATGAAGGGCATCAGGTTGTTGGGGACATCGCGCGGGTCCTCGCCGATCCGGCCCGAGGCATGGGCGCCCGCGGGGTTGAAATACCGCAGGATGCCGATGGCCCAGCGCGGGTCCGATGCCGCCAGCTGTTGCAGCACCTGCTCGCCCGCCAGCTTGGTGAAGCCATAGGGGTTGGTGAAGCCGGTGGGCGCGTCCTCGGGGATCGGCAGGCGGTCGGGCACGCCATAGACCGTGGCCGAGGAGGAAAACACCAGCCGGAACACGCCCGCCGCGCGCATCGCCTCCAGCAGCGTGGTCAGCCCGCCCAGATTCGTCTGGACGTACTCCAGCGGCATGCGCACGGATTCCCCCACCGCCTTGCGCGCGGCGAAGTGGATCACGGCGGCGATGTCATGGGCGGCAAAGATGCGCCCCAGCTGATCCGCGTCCAGCACGCTGCCGCGCCAGATCTCCGGCGCGGTGCCGGTGATGGCCCGCAGCCGTTCGGGCAGGTCCTCGGCCGCGTTGGAGAAATCATCGAGGATGACCGGGTGGAACCCCGCCTCCCGCAGCGCGACCCAGGTGTGCGATCCGATGTAGCCCGCCCCCCCGGTCAACAGAACGCTTTGCGCCATGCGCGGCCCTTTCGCTCGAACGCCCGGGGCGCTCAGAAATTGACGCTGACACCCGGCAGGCGCAGCTCGGAGATCAGGTCGCGCACCTCCTGGCGGGCGGCGACATGCGACAGGTTCATGGTCTCGCCGCCCACGTCGCGCAGGTCGAGCAGGGTCAGGCCGCGGGGGAACAGCTCGCGGAACACCACACGCTCGCCAAAGCCGGGGGCGACGCGAAAGCCGATGCGGCGAGCCAGATCGCCCAGCGCGCTGCCGACCTTGCGCTTGTTGTGCATCTGCTGCGCGCCCAGACGGTTGCGCACCACGATCCAGTCGATCGGGGGCATGCCGGCCTCCGCCCGGCCCTGGCGGGCATGCCAGACCATCTCGGAATAGATCGAGGGGCCGGTGACCTTGCCCGAGGCGGGGTCGATCCGCGCCAGCAGGTCGAAATCCACGAAGCTGTCATTGAGCGGGGTGACCAGCGTGTCGGCCAGCGCATGCGCCAGCTGGCTGAGGCGGGTGTGCGAGCCGGGGCAGTCGATCAGCACGAAATCGCAGTCCGACAGCTCCTGAAGGGCGGCGTGCAGGCGGTGGTCGTCGGGTTGGGCACCGGGGGCCACCTGCGCGGGAGCGGGCGGCAGGAAGGCTCGGCGCGGCACCGGCAGCGTCATGTCCTGGGAGGCGACGTAGGCCGCGCGGTTCTCCAGGTAGCGCCCCAGCGACTGCTGCCGCAGGTCGAGGTCGATGGCGCCCACGCTGTGGCCCATGCGCGCCAGCGCGGTGCCGATGTGCATCGCCGTCGTGGACTTGCCCGAGCCGCCCTTTTCGTTGCCGACGACGATGATGTGGCCCATGCCCCCTCCGGTCCTGGTGACGGCCCGCCGGGGGCGGGACCTGCGCAGGGCGGGACTGATACCGGCCTGCGATCAACCGTCTGTGTATCAGCGTGATCGCGGCAGAAAAGGGGCCGGGTGCGAATGGGTTGCCCGGGGCGTCGCCGGGGCAACACCAACGCGAAACCCCGCGCGGTGTCCGCGCGGGGTTCCGGTCGCCAGCCGAAGGGGCGGGGTGATCAGAACCCGAAGCCCGCGTACTTGTTCTTGAACTTGGACACGCGCCCGCCGGCGTCCATCAGACGCTGGGAACCACCGGTCCAGGCCGGGTGCACCGTGGGGTCGATTTCGAGGGTGAGGGTGTCGCCCTCCTTGCCCCAGGTGGAGCGCATCTCGAACGTGGTCCCGTCGGTCATCTTGACGGTGATCATGTGGTAGTCGGGGTGAATGTTGGCTTTCATATCGCCGCTCCTTACGCCTGCGCGCCCTTGAGGGGGCGATAGTTGGTCTTTTCAGCGATGCGGGCCGATTTGCCGCGGCGCGCGCGCAGGTAGTAGAGCTTGGCGCGGCGGACCTTGCCGCGGCGGACGACCTCGATCGTCTCGACGTTGGTGGAGTAGAGGGGGAACACCCGCTCCACACCCTCGCCGAAGGAGATCTTGCGCACGGTGAAGGAGGCCGCGATGGTCGCGCCGCCGTTGCGGGCGATGCACACGCCCTCGAAGGCCTGCACGCGGGTGCGGGTGCCCTCGGTCACCTTGTAGCCGACGCGGATGGTGTCGCCGGCCTTGAAGTCCGGGATGGTCTTGCCGAGGGCGGCGATCTGCTCGGCCTCGATCTGTGCGATCAGGTTCATCGCGGTGGTCCTTGTCCAGGCGCGGGTGGTCCCCGCGACGTGCTGCATGGCGCGGTATGGTCCCGCGCGGTGGGCGCCCTCAGAGCTCTTGGTCCCCTACCGGATCCCCGGGCGCGGCCTGCGCGTCCCGAGTCCGCCAGAGATCAGGGCGGCGTTCCTTGGTCAGCCTTTCGGCCTGGGCCTGCCGCCAGGCGGAGATGGCCGCGTGATTGCCCGACAGGAGGACGTCGGGTATCGCATGGCCCCGCCAGACGGCCGGCTTGGTGTACTGCGGGTGTTCCAAAAGGCCCCGAGCGAAGGATTCCTCCTCCACCGAAGCCTGATTCCCGAGCACGCGGGGTATAAGCCGGACGCACGCGTCGATCAAGGCCATCGCGGCGATCTCGCCCCCGGTGAGGACGAAATCCCCCATGCTGACCTCGGCCACGCCGTGGTGGTCGAGGACCCGCTCGTCGATCCCCTCGAACCGGCCGCAGATCAGGGTGACGCCGGGGCCCGAGGCAAGGTCGCGCGCCATCGCCTGGTCAAAGGGACGGCCGCGCGGCGACAGCACCAGCAAGGGGCCGGGGGTGGCCTCGGCCGCGATCGCGCGGGACAGCACATCGGCGCGCAGCACCATGCCCGCACCGCCGCCCGCGGGGGTGTCGTCGACGTTGCGGTGGCGCCCCTCGCCGAACTCTCGCAGCGGCGTGGTGCGCAGTGCCCACAGGCCAGCCTCCAGCGCGCGGCCGGTCAGCGACAGGCCGAGGACACCCGGAAACGCCTCGGGAAACAGGGTGATGACGCGGGCGGTCCAGGCGCCCGCGGCGCGCGGCGGCTCGGCCATCAGGTCGCGCGGGCGGGCCGAGACGGTGACCGCCTTGCGCCCGTGCGAGCGCGGCCCGGTCACAGGATGCCGTCGCGGCTGCCGGGGCGCGGACGGGCCACGAACAGCCCCAGCACCGACACCACCGGCCCGACCCAGAACGGAAACTCCGGGCGCGCCCCGGCGATGCCGCCCGAAAACAGCCCCACCGCGAACAGCACCGCCGACAGCACCAGCAGCACCGGCACCACCACCGCGATCTGCTGCGGCGCGGGCGTGGCCACCGGGCGCACGCGCAACAGCCACCAGAACAGGATCCCGGCATACACGATGACCGAAGCCGCCGATTGCTGCGCAAGCCCCGCCAGCGCAGGGCCGGCGAAACACATCGCCGTGCCGATCCAGAACCTCATTCGAACAACCCCTCGGGCGGGTCGATCACCAGCCGCCCCGCGCCCAGATCCACCGTGGGCACGATGGCGCGGGTGAACGGCACCAGCACCGCCGGCCCGCGCGGCCGTGCCAGTTCCAGAAGATCGCCCGCGCCGTGGTCGTGCACCGCACGCACATGGCCCAGCAGCGCGCCGCCGGTATCATGCGCCGCCAGCCCGATCAGGTCGGCGTGGTAGAACTCATCGTCCGGCAGGCCTGGCAGCGCGTCGCGATCGACGTGCAGGCGGACCCCGCGCAACGCCTCGGCGGCCTCGCGCGTGGCGATGCCGTCAAGGCGTGCGCCCAGCGCGCCCGCCACCGGCCGGGTGAGGCGGACGGCAAAGCTGCGGGTGCCGTCCTCGGTCCACAGCGGACCGTAGTCCGCGATGGCCTCGGGCGGCACGCAGAAGCTTTTCAGCCGGACCTCGCCGCGCACCCCGAAGGCGCCGGCGATGGCCCCCACGCAGATGCGCCCGGTCCCGGTCATGCGCCCGCCTCCGGCTTACTCGGCGCTGGCTTTGGCCGCGCGGGCCTCGGCACGCTCCTGGGCCTTCTTGCCCGGGGTGCCCTTGTTGGGGTTGTTGCGGGTCGCCTTGGGGCGCAGGCCCGCGGCCTCCAGGAAGCGGGCGATGCGGTCGGTGGGCTGGGCGCCCTGGGACAGCCAGTGCTGCACGCGCTCCATGTCCATGCGGACGCGGTCTTCGCTGTCCTTGGGCAGGAGCGGGTTGAAGGTGCCCAGCTTCTCCAGGAAGCGGCCATCGCGGGGCATGCGGCTGTCGGCCACGACGATGGAGTAATGCGGGCGCTTCTTGGCGCCGCCACGGGACAGTCGGATCTTCACGGCCATGTCAGTCTCTCCTTATGGCTTGGATCAGGGGCCGGGGCGCTGGGCCGCCGGCGGTCAGGGTCATCCCCGCATCTTCTCGTGGTGACGGATCACCTCGGAGATGATGAAGTTGAGGAAATTGCGGGCAAAGGCGGGGTCGAGGTCGGCCTCCTGCGCAAGCCACTCCAGCCGCTCGATCTGGCGCGCCTCGCGGGCGGGGTCGGAGGGGGGCAGCCCGTGTTCGGCCTTCAGCCGGCCCACCGACTGGGTGTGCTTGAAGCGTTCGGCCAGCGTGTAGACGAGGATCGCGTCCAGCCGGTCGATGGATTCGCGATGCTCGCGCAGCAGGGCCGCGGCGCGTGCGGCCGCATCGGCGGTGGTGTCGGTCATGCGTAGGCCTCCATCCCGCCTTCGGCCAGGGTGTCGGGACCGGGGTGGCGCCAGACGCCGGCCGGCCCGAAGCCCGGAAGATCGGCCAGCCCCTCGGCCACGCAGCCAAGGCGACGGGCAAGCGCTTCGCTGGCGGCGTTCTCCGGATCGATCAGGCTGATGGCCGTGGGCCAGCCCAGCACGTCATAGGCATGCGCGCGCGCGGCCAGCGCCGCCTCCTGCGCGAGGCCCTGGCCCTCAAGGGCGGCATCGAACAGCATCCAGCCGATTTCCTGACCGGGCCAGCCTTCGGGGAACCACGGACCGACCATCCCCAGCGCCGCGTCGTCGCCGTGCCGGGTCAGGATGAACATGCCGTAGCCGCGCACCGCCCAGTGCCCGATCAGCCCGCAAAAGCCGCGCCATGCCTGCGGGCGGTCCTGCACAGCACCGGTGAAGCGCGACCGGGCGGAGGCCTTGTAGGCCGCCCACGCCTCGAAATCGCACGGTGCAGGGGCGCGCAGGCGCAGGCGCTCGGTCTCCAGCACCGGGGTATGGGTCAGGGCGGGGGTCACTTCTTGCGCCCCAGCCCACCAAGCCCGCCGGGCAGGCCCATCGGCGGCATCCCGCCGCCCAGGCCGCCCATCCCGCCGGGCATCCGCGCCATCTGCGCCTGCAGCGCGGCGGGGTCCATGGCGGCGGGGTCGGCGCCCTTGCCCATCATGGCGCCCATGGCCTGCTTGAGCATGCCCTTCTTGCCCAGCTTCTTCATCATGTCGGCCATCTGGCGGTGCATCTTGAGCAGGCGGTTGAGTTCCTGCACCTCCAGCCCGGCGCCGGCGGCGATGCGCTTCTTGCGGCTGGCCTGCAGCAGGTCGGGGTTGGCGCGCTCGCGCTTGGTCATCGACTGGATCAGGGCGATCTGGCGGCGCAGCATCTTGTCGTCGAAGCCCGCCACCTCGGCGGCCTTGGACATCTTGCCCATGCCCGGCATCATTCCCATCATGCCCTGCATGCCGCCCATCTTGAGCATCTGTTCAAGCTGGCCCTTGAGGTCGTTCATGTTGAACTGACCCTTCTGGAAGCGCTTCATCATGCGCTCGGCCTGCTCGATCTCGAGCGTTTCCTGGGCCTTCTCGACCAGCGCCACGATGTCGCCCATGCCGAGGATGCGGCCGGCGACGCGGCTGGCCTCGAAGGTCTCCAGCGCGTCGGACTTCTCGCCCACGCCGACGAAGCGGATGGGCTTGCCGGTGACGGCGCGCATGGACAGCGCAGCGCCCCCGCGCCCGTCGCCGTCCATCCGCGTCAGCACGACGCCGGTGATGCCGACCTTGCCGTCGAACTCGGTCGCGACGTTGACCGCGTCCTGCCCGGTCAGGCCGTCGACCACCAGCAGCGTCTCGCGCGGGGTGGCAATGTCGCGGACGGCCTGCACCTCGTCCATCAGGACTTCGTCGATGTGCATGCGCCCGGCGGTGTCGAGGATCACGACATCATAGCCGCCCATCGCGGCCTGGGTGCGGGCGCGCCTGGCGATCTCGGGCGCGGTCTGGCCCTTGACGATCGGCAGGGTGTCGACACCGACCTGCACGCCCAGCACCGCCAGCTGGTCCATCGCGGCGGGGCGGTTGGTGTCGAGGGACGCCATCAGCACCCGCTTGCCCTCGCGGTCCTTGAGCCGGCGGGCGAGTTTCGCCGTGGTCGTGGTCTTGCCCGAGCCCTGAAGGCCGACCATCAGGATCGCGACGGGCGGGTTGTCGATCTTCAGCGCGCCGGGGTCTTCGTCCCCCGTAAGGGTGGCGACGAGCTCGTCATGGACGATCTTGACGACCTGCTGGCCGGGCGTGACGGATTTCGTGACCGCCGCGCCGGTGGCCTTGGCCTGCACCCGCTTGATGAAGTCGCGCGCAACGGGCAGCGAGACGTCGGCCTCCAGCAGCGCCACACGGACCTCGCGCAGGGCGGCGACGACATCGGCCTCGGACAGGGCGCCCTGCTTGGTCAACCGGTCGAAGACGCCGCCGAGGCGTTCGGACAGATTCTCGAACATGCCGCCCTCCTGCGGGACTGGCGGACCCGGCGGGCCCATATGGAAAAGGCACCCGCGGGCGAAACCTCGCTGACGGGTGGCGATCCCCGGTGACAACGGGGACCGGAAGCGGCGTGCACCTCCGGAAATCCTCCGTTTGCTATGCCGCGCGGGCGCGGATGTCAAGCCGCGGCGGCGCGATGCACGCATGGCATGTGCAGCCTGCCGGATTGACACGCGCACGGCGAGTTGGTATTTTCCGGCACACTGAGGACATTTCGCCCCGTGCCGCCTGCGGCACGGCCCGGCGACCAGCCCCGCGGACATGCGTCCGGCGGGGCTTTTTGTTGTTCCCATCCCGGAGACCTCGTCATGACACACCCCTGGACCGGGGCCGCGCATCCGCGTGCCCTGACGGATGCGGATTTTTCCGAGGCCGCGCGCCGATTGGGATGCGAGGCCGCCGCCCTGCACGCCATCTGGGAGGTGGAGGCCGCCGGCCGCCATTTCGACGCCGACGGCGGCGTGGTCCGCCGGTTCGAGCCGCACCACTTTCCCCGTCGGCACTGGCCCGCGCTGGGGTTCGCGCCCCGTGCGAACGAGGCGCCATGGCGCGCGTCGCTGCGGCTGTCGGACGCCGCGATGTTCCGCCGGGCCGTGCGGATCGATCCCGAGGCCGCCTGTCGGGCCACCAGTTGGGGCGCGCCGCAGATCATGGGCTTCAACCACGCCGACGCGGGCTTCGACAGCGCCGCCGAAATGGTCGCCCACATGGCCCGGGGGGCGCCGCAGCAGCTGGGCGCCTTTGTGCAGCTGATCGAAGGCTGGGGCCTGGGTCCGGCGCTGCGGGCGCATGACTGGACCAGCTTTGCGCGGCGCTACAACGGCACCGGGCAGATCGACACCTATGCCCGCCGGATCGAGGCCGCGTGGCGGCGCCATGCGGGCGGTGCGCGATCGCCGGTGGTGCTGCGGGTGGGCGACCGGGGCGCGGGCGTGGTGCGGTTGCAGGCCGCCCTCGGCATCGCCGAGGACGGCGCGTTCGGGCCGGAGACGCTGGCGGCGGTGCGCGCGCTCCAGCACCGCGCGGGGCTGAGCGTGGACGGCGTGGTCGGCGCGCAGACCTGGGCGGCGCTGGCGCGCGGGTCGGCCACGCCCCCGCCCCCGGTGCAACCGACACCGGCGGATGCGGTGATCGAGCAGGTAAAGGACTGGAGCGCGGCCACCGGTGCGGTCGCGGCCGCGCTGGCGGCGGTGTCGCAGGCGCTGCCGCCGGACGCGGTCACGGTGCTGATGGTCGGTGCGGTCGGGCTGGGGTTGATGGCGGCGGCGGCGTGGCTGTTGCGGCGGGTGCGGGCATGATCGGGGGGACGATGGCCCGGATCGTGCTGGTGGTCGCGCTGGCGGTCACGCTGCACGCGGCCGGGTGGATGCAGGGCCGCGCAGCCGAGCGGGCGGCGTGGTCCACGCGCACCGCCGCCCTGATCGCCGAGCGCGACCGCGCGGCGGCGCGGGTGGCGGGACTGTCCGAAGCGCTGGCGCACGCGCAGGCCGCGCGCGCCGCCCTTGCCCTGGATCTGGAGGATCAAGCCGATGCGGATGATGATGCCGGGCGTATCGCTCTGCCTGCTCGCAGCCTGCGGCGCATCCGTGCCCGCTGATCTGGCGCCGCCGCCACCCGCGCTGGTGGCGCCCTGTGCGGCGCCGGTGGCCCTGCCGGACCGCGACGCCACACAGGCCGAGGTGGAACGCTGGTGGGGGGCCGACCGCGCCGCGCTGGGCGATTGTGCCGCGCGCCACGCGTTGCTGGCCGACTGGGCCGCGGGGCAGATCGCCGCGCGGCCCTGAGGGGCCTCAGGCCAGCCGCAGCACGGAACGGCCCGCGTAACGGCCCGAGGTGCCCAGCCATTCCTCGATCCGGATCAGCTGGTTGTACTTGGCCAGCCGGTCCGAGCGCGCAAGGCTGCCGGTCTTGATCTGGCCGCAGTTGGTGGCCACCGCGAGGTCGGCGATAGTGGCATCCTCGGTCTCGCCCGAGCGATGCGACATCACGCAGGTGTAGCCGGAGCGGTGCGCCATCTCCACCGCCGCCAGCGTCTCGGTCAGCGTGCCGATCTGGTTGACCTTGACCAGCAGCGAGTTGGCGCAGCCGCGCGAGATCCCCTGCGACAGCCGCTCGGGGTTGGTGACGAACAGATCGTCGCCCACCAGCTGCACCCGGCTGCCCAGCGCCTCGGTCAGGGCGCGCCAGCCCTCCCAGTCATCCTCGGAGCAGCCATCCTCGATCGAGGCGATGGGATAGTCCGCCAGCAGGGCCGCGAGGTAATCCACGTTTTCGTCGGGGCCGAGCTCGATGCCCTCGCCCGACAGTACATAGCGGCCGTTCCTGTAGTATTCGGTCGCGGCACAATCGAGGGCGAGCATCATGTCCTCGCCCGGGGTGTAGCCGGCCTGCTCCACCGCCGTCATGATGAAATCCAGCGCCTCGCGGGTGGAGCGCAGGCCGGGGGCGAAGCCGCCCTCGTCGCCGACGGCGGTGGAGTGACCGGCGGCGGCCAGCGACTTCTTGAGCCGGTGGAACACCTCGGCGCCCATGCGCACGGCATCCGACAGGCTGTCGGCGCCTACCGGCATGATCATGAATTCCTGGATGTCGATGGGGTTGTCGGCGTGCTGCCCGCCGTTGAGGATGTTCATCATCGGCACCGGCAGCACCCGCGCCGACGTCCCCCCCACATAGCGCCACAGCGGCTGGCCCGTCGCCTCGGCCGCGGCCTTGGCCACCGCGAGCGAGACGCCGAGGATCGCGTTGGCGCCCAGGCGGCCCTTGTTGTCGGTGCCGTCGAGTTCGATCATCAGCTCGTCGATGGTGACCTGCTCGGTGGCGTCCTCGCCCATCAGGGCGCTGGCGATCTCGCCGTTGACGGAGGCGACGGCCTCCAGCACGCCCTTGCCGCCATAGCGCTGGGCATCGCCGTCGCGGCGCTCCACCGCCTCGTGCGCGCCGGTCGAGGCGCCCGAGGGCACGGCGGCGCGGCCCTGCGCACCATCCTCCAGCGTGACGTCGACCTCGACGGTGGGGTTGCCGCGGCTGTCGAGGATCTCGCGCGCGGTGATGTCGATGATGGTGGTCATGATGCTCCTTTCCGGTGCAGGGGGACCCCGTACAGCTCCAGCCGGTGGCCCTTGAGGCGATAGCCGAGGCGCGCGGCGATGCGCTCCTGCAACGCCTCGATCTCGGGGTCGACGAATTCCACCACCTCGCCGGTGGTCAGGTCGATCAGGTGGTCGTGGTGCTCGCGCTCGGCGTCCTCATAGCGCGCGCGGCCGTCGCCGAACTCGTGACGTTCCAGGATGCCGGATTCCTCGAACAGCTTCACGGTGCGATAGACCGTGGCGATGGAGATGCCGGGATCGCGCGCGTTGGCGCGGGCGTGCAGCTCCTCCACATGGGGGTGGTCGGACGCTTCCTCCAGCACGCCGGCGATGGTGCGGCGCTGGCCTGTCAGGCGCAGGCCCCTCGCCTCGCAGCGGGCGATGATGCTGTTGGTCATGGGCGGCCCCGCAGGCTGTCTCGGGCGGGATTTACGCAATTCGGCCCCGGGGGGGAAGCCCCGTGGCGCATTCGCCGCCGGGCACGGCGATATCGCCCGGCGCGCCCGCCACGGAACGGCCCTCCGCACCGGCGACGTGACCCGCCGCCGGTGCAATTGCTGTCCTGCCATGCGGGTCAGAAGCGGAAGATCACCCCCGCATCCGCCATCACGGTGCTGTCGGACCGGCGCACCACACCGGCGCGGGCGTTGGCCCCTCCGCCCAGCGCATGGTCGATGCCGATCCCGCCACCGGTGCCGTTCCATTGCCGCGTCGCCTCGGGGTTGCCGCTTTCGTGCGCGACAAAGGCTGTGAGCGCGGCATCGGGCGTGAGGTTGACGCTGCCGCGCAGGACCACCTTTTTCACGCCACGGCTTTCGGCGGCCTGAAGATCGACGCTGAAGCCGTCGAAGGCGGCCTCGGCCGACATCAGCACCAGATCCTCTTCGGCGATGTCGCTGTCCTGGAAACCGACGGCCAGGGTGTATCCGCCCGCGCTCCAGGCGAGATGCCCACCCACGCGGCGGCGGCGGTCGACCGCGCCGTCGGGGTTGCGATCGGAATAGGACAGCGCGGCGGTCACGGGGCCAAGGGTGGCACCCAGCTGCACGCCATTGTCGGCCGCGGCCCCCGCCCCGCGCGAGTCGTAGTCGTCATAGGCCTCGCGCCCACGGATGCGGGCGGCCTTGTCCGGCGCGCTCAACCCGGTCAGGCCGATGCGGTCGTCGATCCCCGGCGTGTCCGCGAACGCCCCCGAGATGTTGCCCAGTTGCACCGACAGCCCGCCCCCCGAGACGGTGAACCGGGGCGCATTGAAGACGACGGTCTGGGTGTTGCTGGCCTGGGCCCGCAGGCGCGCCTCCAGCCCCACGCCGCTGTCGGTGGCGGTGCGCGCGCGCAGGTTCAGGCGGAAGCGGGTGGCGGGGGCGACCTCGCCGTCGTTCCAGCCGCCGGCACCCCCGTCGGTGTATTGCAGCCCGAACCGGGCATAGCCTGACAGATCAAGGCCCTGGGCCATCGCTCCCGAGGAGATCAGGCCTGCCACCAGTGCGGTGACGGCAAAGGTATGGTATCGCATGGGTTTCCCTCAGCTTGTGAACAAGGAACGGATGTTCGGGCTGGCGAAACCGCGGGATGCGGACTGGCTGGCGGTGCGCCGGAGCGCATGGGGCGGCCGTGTCGGGATGCCCCGGGCAGACGGAGGTGGCCCGCGCGGGAATGGCCCCGGCGCAGGCGGCATCATGGATGGGGGGTGGCTGACACGCCTGGCGGTCGACTGCCTGCGGGATCGCTCCGGCAATCCCTAGTGATTTCGTCGGGTATATGATCCGACATGGCGGGTCAAGCCATGGTCACCCGCCATGGACGCGCGCCCGACCGCGACGGCCGGGCGTGCGGGCCAGGGTTCAGAACGGCATCGGATGGGCGCGGTGGGCCAGCTCGATCGCCGCGCAGACCTCGGGCGCAAGCGTCAGGTCAGCGGCGCCCAGCGCCAGCTCCAGCTGCGCAAGGTTGGTCGCACCGACGATCGGGATGACGGGGAACGGCCGCGTCAGGCACCAGGCCAGCGCCATCTGCGTCGGATCCAGGCCGAATTCCTTGGCGATGCCCAGATAGGCCGACACCGCCCCCCACACATGCGGGGTGATCCGTCCGCCCAGATCGGGATTGACCGACCGGCGCGTGCCGTCGGGGATCACGTCGCCCGCGTATTTCCCCGACAAAAGCCCCGCGGCCAGCGGCGAATAGGCCAGCAACGTGACATCCTCGTTGACAGACAGCTCGGCCATGTCGGTGTCATACAGGCGGCACAGCAGCGAGTATTCGTTCTGCATCGAGGCGACACGGGGCGCGCCCGTCTCCTCGGCCAGGCGCAGCCACTGGGCGGTGCCCCAGGCGGTCTCGTTGGACAGGCCGAAGTGGCGGATCTTGCCTTCGGCCACCAGCGCCTGCGCGGTCTCCAGGATGGCGCGCATGTGCGACAGCGTGGCCGCACGGTCCTGTCCCGAGGGGTCATAGCTCCAGAACTTGCGGAAATGGTACGAGCCCCGGTTGGGCCAGTGCAGCTGATAAAGATCGATATAGTCGGTCTTGAGGCGCCTGAGCGAGGTCTCCACCGCGCCGCGCATCAGCTCGGCGGTGATCGGCAGGCCGTCGCGCACCGCGCCCTGCCCCGCGCCGGTGATCTTGGTCGCGATCACCGCGCGGTCGCGCCCGCCGCGCGTGGCCAGCCAGCTGCCGATGATCGCCTCGGTCCGGCCCACGGTTTCCGGGCGGATCGGGTTGGTGGGGTACATCTCGGCGGTGTCGATGAAATCGACCCCCCGATCCCGTGCGAGGTCGAGCTGCGCGTGCCCCTCGGCCTCGGTGTTCTGGCTGCCCCATGTCATGGAGCCCAGGCACATTTGCGAGACCCGCAGGCCGGTCCGGCCCAACATCACCTTGCGCATCGTCGTAATCCCCCGGATTTCAATGCCACTTGCCCGCACGCCCTTAGCAACGCCCCCCGCCGGCCGCAACGGCACGGCGCCCGTCAGGCGGCCGGGGCGCTGCGCTCGATGGCGGCGACGATCTCGGTCACGACCTCGGACATCAGGGTGGGGTCCTCGGCCTCGGCCATGACGCGGATCACCGGCTCGGTGCCGGACTTGCGGATCAGCAGCCGCCCGGTCCCCGCCAGCCGGGCCTCGGCGCCCTCGATGGCGGTGCGCACGGGGGCGGTGGCCAGCGGGTCCTGCCCGGGCGCGAAACGCGCGTTGCGCAGCAGCTGCGGCACCGGATCGAAGCTGCGCGTCAGGCGGCTCGCGGGCGCGCCGGTGGCGGCCATCGCGGCCAGGAACTGCAGCGCCGCGATCAGCCCGTCGCCGGTGGTGGCATAGTCGGTCATCACGATGTGGCCCGACTGCTCACCCCCGAGGTTCCATCCCCCCGCGCGCATCCGCTCCACCACATAGCGGTCGCCCACATTGGTGCGCTCCAGCGCGATGCCGTGGCCCGCCAGATACCGCTCCAGCCCGAGGTTCGACATCACCGTGGTCACCAGCGTGTTGCCCGCCAGCCGCCCCTCCTCGGCCCAGCGGCGGGCGAAGAGCGCCATGATCTGGTCACCGTCTGCCACCCGGCCGTCCTCGTCGATCAGCACCAGCCGGTCGGCGTCACCGTCGAGGCAGATGCCCACATCCGCCCGGTGCCGCCGCACCGCCGCCATCGCCGCCGCCGGATCGGTGGAGCCGCAGCCGGCGTTGATGTTGAACCCGTCGGGGCTGGTGCCCAGCGCGATGACCTCGGCGCCCAGTTCCCACAGCACCTCGGGGGCGGCGCGATAGGCCGCGCCGTGGGCGCAGTCCAGCACCACCCGAAGGCCGTCCAGGCGCATCCGCGCGGGAAACGTCGTCTTGGCGTATTCGATGTAGCGCCCCAGCCCGTCGTCGATGCGGCGCGCGCGGCCGATGTCCTCGGGGGCGGCGGGGGGGATGTCGGAGGCGACGATGCCCTCGATCTCGGCTTCGGCGGCATCCGACAGCTTGAAGCCGTCGGGGCCGAAGAACTTGATGCCGTTGTCGTGGTGCGGATTGTGGCTGGCCGAGATCATGATGCCCAGATCCGCGCGCATCGACCGCGTCAGATACCCCACCGCAGGCGTCGGCACCGGCCCCAGCAGCAGCACGTTCATGCCCGTCGATGTCAGGCCCGCCGTCAGCGCGGTTTCCAGCATGTAGCCCGACAGCCGCGTGTCCTTGCCGATCACCACCCGGTGCCCGTTGGCCCCGTCGCGGCGAAAGAACCGCCCCGCCGCGGCGCCCAGCTGCAACGCCATCCCGGCCGTCATGGGAAAGCTGTTGGCCCGCCCGCGTACGCCGTCGGTGCCGAAAAGCCGCCGTGTCATGTCCCGCCCCGCTGCTGTGCTGCCATGCCCGGGGTGTGGCATGGCGGGCGGGGCGGGCACAAGCGCGGGCCTCAGTTCGAGGCCATCTCCAGCGGGCGGCGGTAGAAACGGTGCGCGCCGATCTGGGCGGTCAGCTCGTACACACGCGCCCAGCGGGGGTTCACGGCGACGGTGTGGAAATGCGTCGCGCCGTCGGTCAGCTCCCGCGGGGCGCCCTCGGCCATCTCCTCGGCCAGGTCCTTGGCGCGGGCCCAGGCGGCGCGCTCCAGCCCGCGCCGCTCGGCACCGTCGCACACGAACGAGAACTGGCAGCCCCGCCCGTTGCCCGACCCCTGCTCCACCACCCCGCAGACGCTGTCGGGGAACTCGGCGCTTTCGGTGCGGTTCAGCACCACCTCGGCGACGGCGCGCATGCCGGTTTCGCCTTCGCCGCGCGCCTCGTGATACAGCGCGCGGGCAAGGCAGGTCAGGTCGCCGTCATCCAGCGCATGCGCCCGCGTCGCGGCACCGACCTCCAGGATGCGCTCCACATGGCCCGGCGCTACGGCATCGAGGGCCGACTTCTCCACCTGAAACAGCGCTCCGATCCGCGGGTCCGGCAGGCTGTTGGCCCCCACGGGCGCGGCGCCAAGGCACAGCCCGGCCAACGCAACGGCAAAAATCGACGGATGCGGCGCAAAGGCCGTTTTCATGGACATGGCGGTCCCCCAGGAACAATCTCCGGGGCAGTGGCAGCCGCCCTGTGGAGACGTGTTTAATAATGGCTTAACTTTTCAGCCGAACCCGGGAAAAGAGTCCACCCGACGGGCCGGGGCGGTTCCGCACACCCCGCCAAACCGGCGAGTTTCCGCCCAGCCTCAGCGCGCCGCGGGCGACTCACCGCCCATCGCGGCGTCCCGCGCCCGGTCCGCCAGCGCCAGATGCGCCGCCGCCAGCCGCGCCACCGGCACCCGGAACGGCGAGCAGGAGACATAGTCGAATCGCGCCGCCCGGCAGAAGGCGATGGACTCGCTGTTGCCGCCATGCTCGCCGCAGATCGACAGCGTGAGGCCGTCGCGCGCCGCCCGACCCCGGTCGGCGGCGATGTGCAGAAGCTCCCCCACCCCGTCCACGTCGAGGGTGTGGAACGGGTCCTCGGGGTACACGCCCTGCTGGACATAGGTGGACATGAACCGCCCCGCGTCGTCGCGCGACAGCCCATAGGTCATCTGCGTCAGGTCGTTGGTGCCGAAGGACAGGAAATCGCAGTGCAGCGCGATCTCGCCCGCGCGCAGGGCCGCGCGGGGGGTTTCGACCATCACGCCCAGCCGGTACTCGAACCGCGCGCCGCGCTGCACGCGCACGGCGGCGGCCACGGCGTCGATGCGGGCCTTGACCAGCTCCACCTCGCGGCGGGCGGACACCAGCGGGATCATGATCTCGGGGACCACGGGCGCGCCCTTGCGGGAGGCCTCGATGGTGGCCTCGAAGATGGCGCGGGCCTGCATCTCGTAGATCTCGGGGATGGTGATGCCGAGGCGCACGCCGCGCATGCCCAGCATGGGGTTGTATTCCGCCAGCGCCTCGGCCCGGCGGGTGATCTCGGACAGCGGCTTGTCCAGCGCGTCTGCAAGGTTGCGCAGCCCCTCGCGCCCGTGCGGCAGGAACTCGTGCAGCGGCGGGTCGAACAGGCGGATGCACACCGGCTGGCCCTGCATGATGTCGAACAGCCGGATGAAATCGGCGCGCTGCATCGGCAGCAGGCGCTCCAGCGCGCCGCGGCGGTCCTGCGCGGTGTCGGCAAAGATCATCTCGCGCATCGCCGTCAGGCGGTCTTCCTCGAAGAACATGTGCTCGGTGCGGCACAGCCCGATGCCCTCGGCGGCGAAGTCGCGCGCGATGCGGGCGTCGGCGGGGGTGTCGGCGTTGGCGCGGATGCCGATGTCGCGCACCGCGTCGGCCCATTCCAGCAGCCGGGTGAACGCCTCGTCCAGCGCGGGCTCCAGCAACTCCACCGCACCGGCGAGGATCTCGCCCCGCGTGCCGTCGACGGTCAGGATGTCGCCCTCGGCAAAGATGCGGCCGTCGGGCGCGGTGACGGTGTTGGCGCGGGTGTCGATGCGCAGCCCGCTGGCACCCACCACGCACGGCAGGCCGAGGCCGCGGCCGATGACGGCGGCGTGGCTGGTCATGCCGCCGCGTTCGGTCAGCACGCCGTGGGCGGCGTGCATGCCGCGGATGTCCTCGGGGGTGGTTTCGCGGCGCACCAGGATGCAGGATTCGCCGCGCGCGGCGCTGGCGCTGGCGGCGCCCGAGGTGAAGACGATGCGCCCGCGCGCCGCCCCGGGGCTGGCGCCGATGCCACGCGCGACCACGTCGCGCGGGCCGCGGGGGTCCACCTGGGGATGCAGCAGCTCGGCCAGCGCCTGCGGCTGCACGCGCATCACCGCCTCGCCCTCGTCGATCACGCCGTCCTCGGCCAGCTGGACCGCGATCCGCACCGCCGCGCGCGACGAACGCGGCGCGCGGGTGGCATCGAGCACCCACAACCGGCCCTGCTGGACGGTGAATTCGATCTGCATCTCGTCGCGCAGGCGCGCGCGGCAGGCCGCGCCGTGGCGCGTCAGCTCGGCGAACAGCGCGGGATGGGTGTCCTCCAGCGAGGGGCCGCGCGGATCGCGGGTCAGGTACATCGCGCCGTCGCCCCCGACGGGGTCGGGCATCTGCATGCCGGTGCGGAACCGCCCCGTGACCTGTGCCCGCCCGGTGACGCCGTCGACGAACTGCACCAGCCCGGCGCCGCTGTCGGGACCGGCCACGCCCAGCGCCATCGCCTGCACCACCAGCCCCAGGCCCGCATCCGCGGGCGCCCCCTTGGCCTGGCGCAGCAGCCGCGCCGACGTCCCCTCCCACGCCCGCGCCATGGAGCGCAGCACATCCGCAAGCTGGCGCGCGGGGTCCTGGGGAAAGGGCTCGTCGCTCTCGGCGGCAAAGGCGGCCAGGGCGCGGGCCAGCGCCCCGGGGCAGGGGCGTTCATCCTCGAACAGGTCGGGATCGAGGCGCGCGACATGCACCGCATAGGTGTGCACGAACCGCAGATAGAGCGAGGTCGCCGCGTCCTCGCCGTGGATCGCGGCCAGCTCGGCGTGGCGGGCATCGTTCATGCCGATGTTGAGGATCGTGCCCGGCCCGCCCCAGTCGGGGTTTTCCGACGACGGCCGCACCGACACCAGCTGCCCCGCGGCAAAGCGCGCCAGTATCGCAGCGGTGTCGGGCTGCCAGCCCTGCGCGATGGAGCGCACGGTCGAGAACGGCAGCGCCACCACCGGCGGCACCGGCAGGTTCAGCCGCACCAGCCGTTGCAGACACTTCGCACGCCAGCCGTGGCTGTCGCGATCGATTCTGGCGGTGGGCGTGATCTCGGCCCAGTCGGCGAAGGTCTGGTTGTGCTGCACTGCGGCAATCCTTTGGTCCCAGCATACGCCAACGGTGCCGTGGGGCAAGCGCCGCCTCAGATCACCGCGCCGGCCGACATCCGCTCCAGCAGCGCGTCGCCCTCGGCCAGGACGGTGGCGCGGCGGTCCTCGGCCATGCGGTCCCAGGTGCGGTACATCTGCGCCATGCGGGGGTTGGACGCGAACCGGTCCCGGTGGCGCATCAGGAAGTGCCAGTACAGCAGGTTGAACGGACAGGCCCGCGCGCCGGTCTTGTCCTTCACCTTGTAATGACAGGATTTGCAGTGATCCGACATCCGGTCGATATAGGCCCCCGAGGACACATACGGCTTTGATCCCACCACCCCGCCATCGGCGAATTGCGACATGCCCACGACGTTCGGCGCCTCCACCCATTCATAGGCGTCGGCATAGACGGCAAGGTACCACTCGTGCACCGCGGACGGGTCCACCCCCGCCAGCAGGGCAAAGTTGCCCGTGACCATCAGCCGCTGGATGTGATGGGCATAGGCGTGGTCGCGGGTCTGTCCGATGGCGGCATGCATGCAGGCCATCCGCGTCTCGCCCCCCCAGTACATCGCCGGAAGCGCGCGGCGGTGGTCCAGCGCGTTGCGCTGCGCATACCCGGGCCCTTCGAGGAAGTAGATCCCCCGCACGAACTCCCGCCAGCCCAGGATCTGGCGGATGAACCCCTCGGCCGAGTTGATGGGGACAGCGCCCGCCCGCCAGGCATCCTCGGCCGCGCGGCAGACCTCGCGTGCGTCCAGCAGCCCCGCGTTGAGGTAGAGCCCGATCACGGCATGGGACAGGAACGCGTCCCCCTCCAGCATGGCGTCCTGGTAGGGGCCGAAATCCGCCAGCCGATGGGTGATGAAGTGATCGAGCGCGGCGCGCGCCTGATCGCGGGTGACAGCGAACCAGAACGGGCGCAGGGTGCCGAAGTTGCCCCCGAAGCGGTCCGCCACCAGCGCCAGCACGTCCTCGGTGATGGGGTCGGGGTCGAAGCGCGGCGGGCGGGCGCGGAACATGTCCGCCCGGGCGCGCTCGCGGTTGTCGTGGTCATAGTTCCACTGGCCGCCGGCGGGTTTGTCGCCCTCCATCATGATGGCGTATTTGCGCCGCATCTCGCGGTAGAAATACTCCATCCGCAGGGATTTGCGGCCCTCGGCCCAGGTTTCGAATTCCTTGCGCGTCGCGAGGAACCGGTCGTCGGGCAGCAGCCGCACCGGCAGGGGCATGTCCTCCAGCAGCCCGATCAGGCGCCATTCGCCGGGCTCGGTGGCGATCACCTCCTGCGCGCCGGTCTCCTCGGCGCGGCGCAGAAGCTCGGCCGGGATGGCGCCTGCGTTGGCGGGATCGTCGAGGCGGGTGTAGGCGACGCGCCAGCCATCGGCGCGCAGCGCGTCCGCGAAATGGCGCATGGCCGAGAACACAAAGGCGATCTTCTTGGGGTGGTGGGGGACATATGTCGCCTCGCCCATGACCTCGGCCATCACCACCACGTCGCGGGTACGCTCGGCCGCGCGCAGCGCCGCGACCGCGGGCGTCAGCTGGTCGCCCAGCACCAGGATCAGACGCGGCAGGCTCACCACGCCACCTCCTTGCCGGCCCAGTCGAAGAAGCGCCCGGTGTGGCCCGCCTCCAGCCCGTCGAGGACGGCGAGGAGGTTCGCCGCCGCCTCCTGCGGCGGGACGGCGGGGTGGCGGCCCAGGTACTTGCGCGTCAGCGGCGTGGCCACCGTGCCGGGATGCAGCGCCACCACGGCCGCGTCGCGGTGGCTGCGCGCGACCTCGATCGCGGCGGTGTGCAGGTACTGGTTCAGCGCCGCCTTGGCCGCGCGGTAGCCGTACCAGCCGCCTGCGCGGTTGTCCCCGATGGAGCCCACCCGCGCCGACAGCGCCGCAAACACCGACCGCCCCTGCCGGGGCATCAGCGCCAGCGCGTGTTTCAGAACGATCACCGGCCCGATGGCGTTCAGCGCGAACTGCGCGGCCATCGCGGCCGGGTCCAGATCGCGCAGCGCCTTTTCGGGGCGCGCATCCCCGATGCTCAGCCCCCCCGTGGCGACGAACACCAGATCGAACGGCCCCTCCAGCGCCCCGAGGATGCGCGCCACGCTGCCCTCGTCCGTGACATCCAGCCCGTCGCCCGAGCGTGACAGCCCCGTGACATCATCGCCCCGTGCCGCCAGCGCCGCCACCATGGCCGCGCCCACGCCCCCCGAACTGCCGATCACCAACGCGCGCATGGTCCCTCCGCTGCTGCCCTCCCGGAGCTAGCCTTGCACGCGGCGCGGGCAAACCCGGCGCGCCGGGGAAATCAGGGGTTTTCATCCCCCACCCCGCGCGCCATACTGTTCTGAATGTCGCAGGGTGCACATATCGTGACGATCGCGCGGGCCTCCGGGTCCGCCCCTGCCCTGCTGCTGCTTCTTAGCCGCCTCTGAGCGCGCCGCCGGGCGCGAGCGCTCAGGGGAATGACGGCCGCGCCCGAGAGCCACAAGCAGACCAGTCCAGACGCGAGACATCCCATGACCGACATCGCCAAGCAGGCCGCCCCAGCCGCCACGGACCCCGGCCGCGTGCTGATCTTCGACACCACGCTGCGCGACGGGGAACAATCCCCCGGCGCCACCATGACCCACGAGGAGAAGCTGGAGATCGCCGCCCTTCTCGATGACATGGGCGTGGACATCATCGAGGCGGGCTTTCCCATCGCCTCCGAAGGGGACTTCGCCGCCGTCAAGGCCATCGCCGAGCGTGCGAAAAACGCCGTCATCTGCGGGCTGGCGCGTGCCAACCCCACCGACATCGACCGCGCCTGGGAGGCCGTGCGCCACGCCGGCCGGCCCCGCATCCACACCTTCATCGGCACCTCGCCGCTGCACCGCGACATCACCCGGCTGACCACCGACCAGATGGTGGAGCGCATCCACGCCACCGTCAGCCATGCGCGCGATCTGTGCGAGAACGTGCAGTGGTCGCCCATGGACGCCACCCGCACCGAGCATGATTTCCTGTGCCGCGTGGTGGAGACCGCGATCCGCGCCGGTGCGAGCACCATCAACATCCCCGACACCGTGGGCTACACCGCGCCGCGCGAAAGCGCCGAGCTGATCGCGATGCTGCGCCGTGAGGTTCCGGGCGCGGAGGCGATCATCTTCGCCACCCACTGCCACAACGACCTCGGCATGGCGACGGCGAACTCGCTCGCGGCGGTGGAGGCCGGCGCGCGCCAGATCGAATGCACGATCAACGGGCTGGGCGAACGCGCGGGCAACACCGCGCTGGAAGAAGTCGTGATGGCGCTCAAGGTACGCCACGACATCATGCCCTACACGACCGGCATCGACACCCGCCGGATCATGCAGGCCAGCCGCCTGGTGGCCGCCGTCTCGGGCTTTCCGGTGCAATACAACAAGGCGGTGGTGGGCAAGAACGCCTTTGCGCATGAAAGCGGCATCCACCAGGACGGCATGCTCAAGAACGCCGAGACCTTCGAGATCATGCGCCCCGAGGACATCGGGCTGTCGGCCACCAACCTCGTGATGGGCAAGCATTCGGGCCGCGCCGCGCTGCGCGCGAAACTGGGCGAGCTGGGCTATACCCTCGCCGACAACCAGCTTGCGGATGTGTTCGTGCGCTTCAAGGCGCTGGCCGACCGCAAGAAGGAGATCTACGACGAGGATCTCGTGGCGCTGATGACGGACACGGCCGCGGGCGCCCATCAGGATCTGGTGGTGCTGCGCCACCTGCGCGTCGTGTGCGGCACCGACAGCCCGCAGTCGGCCGAGATGCGGCTGGCCGTGGACGGGGTGGAGCAGTCCACCACCGCCACCGGCGACGGCCCCGTGGACGCCACCTTCAACGCCGTCAAGGCGCTGGTCCCGCACGAGGTGCGGCTGCAACTCTATCAGGTGCACGCGGTGACCGAAGGCACCGACGCGCAGGCCACCGTCAGCGTACGGCTCGAATCGGGTGGGCGGCTGTTCACCGGGCAGTCGGCCGACACCGATACGGTCGTGGCCTCGGCCAAGGCCTACATCGTCGCGCTCAACAAGTTCCTCGCGTATGAGCGCGCGGGGCGGCCCGTGACCGACATCACCTCGGCGGCGTCCTGAGACGGCGTCCTGACGTCGACGCCCCTGCCCTCCGGGGCGGGGGCAGCACGCGAAAAGCCCGCGCAAATGCGCGGGCTGCAAGCCGACGGGCCGGGGCCAGGCCCCGCAGGCGCCGTCTTACTTGATCTTGCCTTCCTTAAACTCGACGTGCTTGCGCACGACCGGGTCGTATTTCCGCACGGTCATCTTTTCGGTCATCGTGCGGGCGTTCTTCTTGGTGACATAGAAGAACCCGGTGCCGGCGCTGGAGTTCAGCCGGATCTTGATGGTGGTCGGCTTCGCCATGGTGTCGCTCCTTCTTCGAACGCGCCCGCGGCGGCGCCCGTACATCTCTGGACTGCGGCTTTTACCCGCAACGGCGCCGCAGTCAAGGGCGCGCGGGCGGGGATCGGGTGCGCGGAGGGCCTGTAAGCCGGATTCTGTCCCGGGGTTGCCCCCGGGGATGGCCATTCATCTGGGCGTACCGTTACCGGCACGCTCGTGCTGCCAACCCGGGCCCCTCGGGCTGAGACATCCCTGCGGTCATGCCGCGCGGGGCCCCTATTTGGCATTGCTCCCGGTGGGGCTTGCCGTGCCGTCCCGGTTGCCCGGTCCGCGGTGGGCTCTTACTCCACCGTTTCACCCTTGCCCTGTCGGAACAGGGCGGTCTCATCTCTGTGGCGCTTTCCCTCGGGTTGCCCCGGCCGGGCGTTACCCGGCACCGTTGTCCCATGGAGTCCGGACTTTCCTCACCCCGCAAGCGGGGCGCGGCCATCCAGCCCTCCGCGCGCCTTGCACCTATGCGCCGCCGGGGGCGGGGTCAACGAAGATCGACGGGCCAGCGCCGCGCCAGCGCCGCCATGATCCCCGCATCGGCCTCGGACACCGGCCCGGTGGCGCGGGGGCGAAAGCGCGCGCGGAACGCCGCCAGCACGGCGTCCGGCGCGGCCCGAGGGTAGCCGAACCGCCGCGCATCCGCCGCAAATCCCGCCGGGTCCGCCGCACCCGCACCCTCGGGCCACACCGACAGCCCGGCGCGCGCCAGCCTGCGCCAGTCGAATCGCGGTCCGGGGTCGACCTTGCGCTCGGGCGCCATGCAGGCGTGGCCGATCACCCGCTCCGGCGGCACCGACCAGCGCGCCAGGATGCCCGCCAGCACCCCCTCCAGCGCCGCCATCTGCGGCGCGGCAAAGGGCACATCCCCCGGATTGACCAGTTCGATCCCGATGGAGCGGGAGTTGACGTCGCCCACCGCCCCCCAGGCCCCGGCCCCGGCATGCCAGGCCCGCAACGCCTCGGGCACCAACCGCAGCACGGTGCCGCCCGAATCGATCAGGTAATGCGCCGACACCTCGGCCGCCGGATCGCACAGCCGCGCCAGCGCATCCGCACAGCCCCGCATGCCGGTGAAATGCACCACGACCATGTCCGGCGCCACGCCCCCCCGCCGCACCCCATGGTTGGGCGACGGGTGATCGACCACCCGCACCGCGCGGATCAGTTCGCCCGCGCCGCCGACCGGAACGGCACCGGCGACCAGGAGCAGGCGAAGCCGTCGCCATCGGGGTCAAGGTTGCGCGGGTCCCGCTCCGGCCCGCCAAGGCGCAGGAACTCCTCCTGCGCGAGATCGGCGCTGGCGAAGGCGGCACAGTTGCGCGCGTGGTTCTGCAGCGTCAGGACCGACCGGCGGTGGCGCTGCTGTCCGACGCCATGGGTGGTGCGCAGCGCATAGGCGACGATGTTGGGCGAATCGGCCGGGCGAGTCGGCAGCGCGGTGGGCGCGACCGGCTGGAAGCCCGCGCGACGGGCTTCGAACGCGGCCTGTTCGGTGTCGCGGGTCGCACGCGCGGTGTCCATGTCCAGCACATCGTCACGGGTCAGGGCCTGCGCCTGCACCGCCTGCGGCAACGCCTCCTGGGCCTGCATGTGGCGGGCGTAATCCCCGCCTCCGCAGGCCGCAAGGGCCAGCAGCGCACCCAGCCCCAGTGACACCGACCGCATCCGCATGTCCCACCGCCCTCTGCCGTCAGCCCGATCGGCCGCAACCGGTCGCGGGGTTACCACCATTTCCCGGGCCGCGAAACGAAACCCGCCGCCGTTTCCAACACATCAGCGAGAGCGAGCAGCGGCCCCTCCTCCCACGGGCGACCGATGAGTTGCAGCCCCAGCGGCAGGCCCTGCGCATCCATCCCCGCAGGCACCGCGATCCCCGGCAGCCCGGCCATGTTCACCGGCACCGTGAAGATGTCGTTGAGGTACATCTGCACCGGGTCGACCTGCGCCATCTCGCCCAGCCCGAAGGCGGCCGACGGCGTGGTCGGTGTCAGGATCGCGTCCACACCGGCCTCGAACGCCAGGTCGAAGTCGCGCTTGATCAGGGTGCGGACCTTGCGCGCGCGGTTGTAATAGGCGTCGTAGAACCCCGCCGACAGCACATAGGTGCCAACCATCACGCGGCGCTGCACCTCCGGGCCGAACCCTTCGGCGCGGGTCTTCTCGTACATCTCGGTGATGCCGTCGCCCTGGGCCAGCGCCGCGCGGTGGCCATACCGCACGCCGTCATAGCGCGCGAGGTTGGACGACGCCTCGGCCGGCGCGATGACGTAGTACGCGGGCAGGGCGTATTTCGTGTGCGGCAGGCTGATGTCGACGACCTCGGCCCCGGCGGCGCGCAACCAGTCGGCGCCCCGGGCCCACAGCGCCTCGATCTCCTCGGGCATGCCGTCCATGCGGTATTCGGTCGGGATGCCGATGCGCTTGCCGCGGATGTCGCCGGTCAACGCGGCCTCGAAATCCGGCACGGCCATGTCGGCCGAGGTCGAATCGCGCGGGTCATGCCCCGCCATCGCGCCCAGCATGATCGCCGCGTCGCGCACCGTGCGCGTCATCGGCCCCGCCTGGTCGAGGCTGGAGGCAAACGCCACGATCCCCCAGCGCGAGCACCGCCCATAGGTCGGCTTCAGCCCCACCGTGCCCGTGAACGCCGCCGGCTGCCGGATCGATCCGCCGGTGTCCGTCCCCGTCGCGCCCAGGCACAGCCCGGCCGCCACCGCCGCCGCCGACCCGCCAGAGCTTCCACCCGGCGTCAGGCGGCGGTCGTCCACCTTCCACGGGTTCACCGCAGGGCCATAGACCGACGTCTCGTTGGACGAGCCCATGGCGAACTCGTCCATGTTCAGCTTGCCCAGCATCACCGCGCCCGCATCGCGCAACTGGCGACTGACGGTGCTCTCATAGGGCGGGCGGAAGCCCTGCAGGATGCGGCTGGCGGCCTGGCTGGCCACGCCTTCGGTGCAGAACAGATCCTTGATGCCGATCGGGATGCCGCACATCGCGGGCGCATCCCCCGTGCGCAGCCGGTCATCGGCGGCGGCTGCGCGGGCCTGCGCGATGTCGGGCGTGGGGTGGGCATAGGCGTTCAGCGCGCCCGCCCCCTCCATCGCCGTCAGGCAGGCGGCGGTCAGCTCGGCGGCGGTGAAATCGCCCCGGCGCAGCGCGTCGCGGGCGTCGCTGATGCTCAGGTCATTGAGGTCGGACATCGGTTACTCCACCACCTTGGGGACGGTGAAAAAGCCCTCGCGCGCGTCGGGCGCGTTGGCCAGCACCTTGTCCTGCATGCCGCCATCGGTGACCCCGTCGGCGCGCCGCTTCAGCCGCATCGGCGAGACCGACACCATCGGCTCCACCCCCGTGACATCGACGGCGTTCAGCTCTTCCATGAAGGTCAGGATGCCCGACAACTCCTGCGCAAGGCGCGGCAGATCCGCGTCGGGCACGGCGATGCGGGCCAGTTTCGCCACCTTGCGCGCCGTTTCCGGATCGATCTGCGACATCTGACGCCTCCGATTGCTGCCGTTGCGCGGTCGTCTACCCCCGCGGGCGGCGCCCCGCAAGCCGGGCGCGGCGCTACGGGGCGCCCAGCCACCCCGAGATGTCCAGATCGGTGATCGAGACGACCCCCGACAGGATGATCGCGCTGATCACCGCCCACAGCACGACGCTGATCGCGGTGACCAGCTTCACCTTGGGTCCGATCCTGGGGTCGACCGGGGCGGATTCCGGAGTACCGGGCACGACATGCCCATCCTCGCCCTGCGTCTTGAGCCGCAGCGGCAGCACCACGAACAGCACCATGAACCAGATCACCGCAAACAGCACGACCGCCGAGGTGACGTTCATCAGGCCTGCTCCAGCTCCACCAGCGTGCCGGTGAAGTCCTTGGGGTGGAGGAACAGCACCGGCTTGCCGTGGGCGCCGATCTTCGGCTCCCCGTCGCCGAGCACGCGCGCGCCCTGCGCCTTCAGCCGGTCCCGCGCGGCAAGGATGTCGTCCACCTCGTAGCAGATGTGGTGGATCCCGCCTGCTGGGTTCTTCTCGAGGAATCCCGCGATCGGCGAGCCCTCGCCGAGCGGATGCAGCAGCTCGACCTTGGTGTTGGGCAGGTCGATGAACACGACCGTCACCCCGTGGGCGGGCTCGTCCTGCGGCGCGCGGACCTGCGCACCGAGCGTGTCGCGATACTGCGCCACCGCAGCGTCGAGGTCCGGCACGGCAATGGCGACATGGTTGAGGCGGCCGATCATGGCGAACTCTCCGCTGTTGGGATCGCCTTGGTTATGCCTGTCCCCCCGCCGCGACGCAACACGCCGCGGCGGCAGAGCCGGGCAGACAAGCCCGCGTACGCAGCGCCCGCGCGTTCCCCGTCAGCGCAACACCGGGCCGCGCACGGCCGACACCTCGTCCAGCGGGACCGCCCGACCGCCGGACAGGACCACCGTCGTGATGCCGCCATCGTTGCGCGCCTCGATCACCTCGCCATAGGCCTCCACCGTGCCGGTGTCCGCAAGCACGCCCGCGGCATAGCCCAGCATCTCGAAGCGGTAGGTGCCCGACGGCAGCGGCAGTCCGTCCGCACCCAGCCCACGCCACTCCACCGCGCCGCCAGAGGTCGGGACATCGACCGTGTCGACGATCCCCCCGAGGTTGTCGCGCACCACAAGACGCGCGCTGTCCGCATCCGGCATGGCCGGCAGGCTGAGGCCGAGGCTGTCGCCGTTGAAATACGCGGGCCCGGCGCTGCGCACCGTCTTGCCCACCAGCCCGGCAAGCTCCGACATGGCCGAGCGGCCCATCATCTCCTCCAGCAGCTGGTTGGTCCGCACCGATTGCTCCACCCCCGAGAACGTCGCCAGCTGCACGGCGAAATCGCTGGCCTCCATCGGGTTGAGGGGGTCCTGATTCTGCATCTGGGTGGTGAGCATCCGCAGGAATGTCTCGAAATCCGACGAGACCATGCGCGCACGCGCGGCCCCCGCCGCCCCCTGGCTGGCAGTCGCGCCGGAAAACTGGGTCGAAATGTCCATCATCGTCTCCTGTTGTGCTGAATTTCCCGGGGACCTCAGAGCCGCAGGTCGAGGCCCTGGACCGTCCGCGGCCCCGCGGCCGCCGCCGCCGCGGGCGCCGCATCGACGATCGCAAAGGCGCCAGCGCGATCAGCCCGCTGCCCGCGATCGCGCCCGCCCGCCTCCCCACTGAAGGAGAAGCTGGGGTTGTCATACCCCAGTGCGCGCAGTTCATCGGCCAGCTGGCCGATGCTGCGGCGCAACAGCTCCAGCGTCTCGCCGCGTTCGGCCAGCAGCGTGACGGCGATCGACGTCTCCGAAGCCGAGAGGGTCAGCGTCACCCGGCCCAGCTCGGCCGGCGAGAGTGCGATTTCCACCGGTCCGTCCGGCAGGCTGCGGGCCGCAATCGCCAGCTGCCCTGCGACCGGGGCCGGGGGCGCAGCCGCCGGCGGAGCGCCCGGCGAGGTGGGCGCGGGGCTCGCGGCCTCCCGCAGCACAGGGGCAAGCGACGCCTCGGGCCCCGCGCCGACGCTGGCGGGACCATCCGTGACCATCGACGAAAGGGCGCCGGGCACTGCCGCCGCAGGCGGCGGAGCGGCCGACAGGGGCGGCACCGTGTCGGCCACGGCCGACGTCGCGGGTGTGGCGGCGGTGGCCTCGGGCCCCGGGCGGACGGCGGGCCTCCCCCCTCCCTCGGCCATGGCGCGCACCGGGGCGGCCTGGGCCGCAGCCTGCATCGCCACCGCAGGTTGGGCTGCAAGGATCACCGTGGCATCGGGCGGCACCGCAGCGGACGGGATCGCCGCGGGACGGCCGGCGGCGGTGCCGGCAGGCATCGCGGCGGCATGGGTCGCGGGGTCCGCCGCGATCCCCCGCCCGCCAGGCAGATCAGGCCCATCCGGCACGGCGTCACCGCTGTCCGGCATGCCCCCGGGGGGCGCCTGCGGCACCGCAACCGCCGCTGCGCGCCCCGCCACCACCGTGCCCCCGGGCAGGGACAGCGCGGCCCGGGCCTCCCCCTCGGCCGGCGCGGCCTGCGGGGAAAAGGGCGTCGGCGGCTCCACGGGGGCGGGCCGCCCCCCTTCGGTGCGCGCGACCGGCGGCGCGTCGGGGTCCTGCGCCATCTCCTCGCCACTCCCGGAGCCGCTGGACGCCGGGGCCACAGCCGCCCCCGGCACGCCCAACGTCAGCAGCACAAACCCGAGCCCGGCCACGGCATCGCCCTGCCCCCCTTCGGATGCGTTCGGATCGGCGGCCCCGGGGGGGGCCGCGCCCTCCTCCCCCGCGTCGAGGAGCGTGGCGAACATGTCCCCCGAACCGCGCGGCGGTGTCGTACGGCCGGGCGGCAGGGGGGCGGCAAGCAACTCGGGCGGAATTTGCATCGGGGGTGCCTTCTACACACGGGAACATCCACAGATTGCACCGGGGAAGTTACTGATCCTTTACCCTGCACGGCCATTCTGCCCGGGCACATCCCGAGGAGGCCGCGCATGAGCGCCCCGATCCAGACC
>NZ_NHSD01000311.1 GCF_016653255.1 Rhodobaculum claviforme | reverse complement strand
AACCCCAGAGGCCCCATGTCCGCACCCGACGCCGCCCGCATCGTCACCCGCTTCGCCCCGTCACCCACCGGGTTCCTGCACATTGGCGGGGCCCGCACGGCGCTGTTCAACTGGCTCTATGCCCGCGGACGCGGCGGCGCCTTCCTGCTGCGGATCGAGGACACCGACCGCGCCCGCTCGACGCCCGAAGCGACGGCGGCGATCCTCGACGGGCTGACCTGGCTCGGCCTCGACTGGGACGGCGAGGCCACCAGCCAGGCCGAGGGCGCCGCCCGCCACGCCGAGGTCGCCCGCGCCATGCTGGCCGCTGGGACCGCCTACAAGTGCTTCGCGACCCCCGAACAGATCGAGGCCGCGCGCGAGACCGCCCGGGCCGAGGGCAAGACCACCCTCTTCGACAGCCCCTGGCGCGACGCGCCCGCCGACACCCACCCCGACGCCCCCTTCGTGATCCGCCTCAAGGCCCCCCGCGACGGCGAGACGGTGATCGAGGACGCGGTGCAGGGCCGGGTCGCGTTCCGCAACGATCACCTCGACGACATGGTGCTGCTGCGCGCGGACGGCACGCCGACCTACATGCTCGCGGTGGTGGTGGACGACCACGACATGGGCGTGACGCATGTGATCCGGGGCGACGACCACCTCAACAACGCTGCCCGCCAGACACTGGTCTATCGCGCCATGGGCTGGGATGTGCCGGTGTTCGCGCATATCCCGCTGATCCACGGCCCCGACGGCAAGAAGCTGTCGAAGCGCCACGGCGCGCTCGGGATCGATGAATACCGCCGCATGGGCTATCCGCCCGCGGCGCTGCGCAACTACCTCGCGCGGCTGGGCTGGAGCCATGGCGACGCGGAGTTCTTCACCGACACCGATGCGCTGGCGTGGTTCGACCTGCCGGGCATCAACCGCGCGCCGGCGCGGCTGGACTTCCGCAAGCTCGACCACCTGTCGGGCCAGCATCTGGCCACCGCCCCCGATGCCGCGGTGCTGCACGATCTGGATGCATGGCTGGCCGCCACCGGCGCCGCACCGCTGACCGACGCCCGGCGGGACGGGTTGGCGCGGGCCCTGCCCAGCCTGCGCGAGCGCGCCAGGACCCTGCCGGAGCTCATTGAAAAGGCACACTTCGTGCTGACCGACCGGCCGATCGTCCCCGATGAGAAGGCGGCGAAGGCCCTCGATGATGTATCCCGCAGTATACTGCGGGAATTGACGCCGCGCCTGCATAATGTTAATTGGCAGCGAGAGGATTTGGAGGCGGCGGTCAAGGCCGTGGCCGAAGATCACGGCCTGGGTCTGGGCAAACTGGCACAGCCGCTGCGGGCGGCGCTGGCGGGGCGTTCGGTGACTCCCAGTGTCTTCGACATGATGCTGGTGATCGGGCGCGATGAAACACTGGCCCGCATCGCCGACGCCGCCGCCTGAGGGCAGGACCGCGCGGCGCTGTACACGGACGATCCGGGACGACCGGGTCTCCGGCCACGACATACGGCGCCGATGACGCGGCCGCCGATCGGGAGAGGGATCGCGATGCTCGACAACGAATCGAAGGCCACGCTGCATATTCGGGGCAAGACGGTCGAACTGCCCATGCACTCGCCCACCGTGGGCCCGGACGTCATCGACATCCGCAAGCTCTATGCCGAAGGTGACGTGTTCACCTACGATCCGGGGTTCACCTCCACCGCATCGTGCGAAAGCACCATCACCTACATCGATGGCGACGAAGGCGTGCTGCTCTATCGCGGCTATTCCATCGACGATCTGGCCGAGAAATCGCACTTCCTCGAGGTCTGCTACCTGCTGCTCTACGGTGACCTGCCCACCGCCGAGCAGCTGGAGGACTTCGAGGTCCGCGTGACCCGCCACACGATGCTGCACGAGCAGATGCAGTACTTCTTCCGCGGCTTCCGGCGCGACGCCCATCCCATGGCGATCATGGTCGGAGTCGTGGGTGCGATGTCGGCGTTCTATCACGATTCGACCGACATCGGCGATCCGTGGCAGCGTGAGGTCGCGGCGATCCGCATGATCGCCAAGATGCCCACCATCGCCGCCTGGGCCTACAAGTACTCCGTCGGCCAGCCCTTCGTGTATCCGCGCAACGACCTGGATTACGCGTCGAACTTCCTGCGCATGTGCTTCGCCGTCCCGGCCGAGGATTACGAGGTCAACCCGATCCTGGCGCGTGCCATGGACCGGATCATGACCCTGCACGCCGACCACGAGCAGAACGCGTCAACCTCGACCGTGCGGCTGGCGGGCTCGTCGGGCGCCAACCCGTTCGCCTGCATCTCGGCCGGCATCGCCTGCCTGTGGGGGCCCGCGCATGGTGGCGCCAACCAGGCCTGCCTCGAGATGCTGCGCGAGATCGGCACCGTCGACCGCATCCCCGAATTCATCCGCCGCGCCAAGGACAAGGACGACCCGTTCCGCCTGATGGGCTTCGGCCACCGGGTCTACAAGAACTTCGACCCGCGCGCCAAGGTGATGAAACAGTCCGCCGACGAGGTTCTGGGGCTTCTGGGGATCGAGAACAACGAAACCCTCCAGGTCGCCAAGGAGCTGGAGCGCATCGCGCTGGAGGACGAGTACTTCGTCTCCAAGAAGCTCTATCCCAATGTCGATTTCTATTCCGGCATCATCCTGGAGGCGATGGGCTTCCCCACCTCGATGTTCACCCCGATCTTTGCGCTGTCGCGCACGGTGGGCTGGATTTCGCAGTGGAAGGAAATGATCGCCGACCCCAGCCAGAAGATCGGCCGCCCGCGCCAGCTCTATGTCGGCCCGACGCGCCGGGGATACGTCGAAGTCGAAAACCGTTAACCGAACCTGCCGCGCTCCCTGTGGGCGCGGCAGGTCCCGCAACCGACGCCTGCCGCTTCGCGCTGCGCCCGGACCCCGACGGGGGGCCGGGCGCACGTCGTTCCACCGGACAGCCCCCGCCGGGCGCCCCGACCCGCGACCGGGGGCCCCGGGCCGTCCGGATCACGGCGCACGGCCGACCCTCCATCGCCGCCTGCCCGGCGTGACCCCCATTCATCGCTTCTGGACATGCAGCCACGGCTCAGGTCGCGCAGGGGTCTGGGCATTGGCCCTGACGTCGCTCCCCAGGACCGCCCGCGCCGAGCCTTGGCGCACCGCCGGACGCACGGTGCACAGGCGCGAACCGCAGCATCCCCGCCCACAGCCTCGACCCAGGCGCACAGAGGCCGGCAGCCGCGACCCTCCCTCGCCCATATCCATGCGCGATCCCCCCTCCTTGCAGCGCATGTCACGCGGCAGGGGCATCGCGTCTGAAACAATCACCTCTCGCCAAGGCTCCGCGCGCGGCGTCACGCCGTCTCGATGCGACGAGAGCGCGGCTTTCATTCCCGACACGCGCATGCCGCCGAAGGCGTTGCACCCTAGTGCGACAGGCTGGTGTCGCACCGCCTGTGGCATGGCACGCCCACCGCATCTGCCACTGGATCAGCCAGGCCCCACCGCCGACCGCCCCGGCTTGAAACGCCCCATGGATGCGCCACCCACGCCGATGAAGCGGCGCCCGCAGGCACCTGAAAGCGCCATCACAGGGAGCGCCGTCACTCCTCGTCATCGGTGGGGGGCACGGGATCGCACGGCAGGCGCAGCGCGCGGTGGCCACCGCACTGGCCCAGCCGGGCACGGACAAAGCGCTTGCCCCCCGGCCCCTCCAGCGTCACCCCGTCGAGCGTGGCCTGCGACAGCACCACGAAATCCCCCGGCTTCCACGCCAGCGCCGCGGCAAGCGGCATCCGAAGGCGCCCGAGCACCGCCTGCAGGCTCGCGGGGCTGGCCATCACGGTCCGGTCGAGGTCGGCACGCCAGACCCGCTCCGCCGAGGCGCGCTCCGTGGTCGGCGCGCCCCCCTGCGCGGTCGGCACCGCACGTCGGCGCGGATCGGCGGCGGGCAGCGCCAGCAACAGGCTGCCCTGACGCGCGCCGCCGGCCACATCGAGCTGCGCCGTCAGCACGCGGTACCCGACATCCTCCAGCAGCAGACCCAGCGGGCGGGGGTCGTCCAGGAACGACGCATACCGGAACCCCCCGGCCCAGCCGAGGTCCGCCGTCCCCGCAAGGCCCAGCTCCAGCTCCGTCATGGCATGGTCGATCAGGCCCGCGCACATCGCGGCGTCGGTCCGCGTGGGCCTGCGCGCCACCACCTCCGTACGGCCCACGGCTCCGGTGGTCTGCTGTTCGATGATGCCCGCCAGCGGCGCGGGCCCCAGCGCAAGGAAGCCCAGCCGGTCGCCCGGCCCCTCCAGCACGGCCAGCAGGGCGCGGGGTTCGGGCTGCTCCAGCAACTCCGCCAGCGACACCTCGGCCAGCCGCACCTCCGTCACGGCCAGCGCAAGGCCGCAATCGGCCTGCGCGGCGCGGGCAAGGGCGCGGCGCAGTGCGCGCGGCGCACGCGGTTCGGGATGATCGGGCGGCAGCGCCCGGCCGCCCGCCGCCTTGCGCCGCAGAACCTTGATGCCCGCTGCCGCATCACCCACCGCCATGGCCGTCCCCTTCGCCATCAGAACCTTGCGGTCCAGTCCTGACGCCTCAGGGTGAAGATCGGGTTACCCCGCGTCCTCGGGCGCGTCAGTGGCATCCTCGGGCTGCGGCGGCAGCACGCGCGGAAAGCTCACGCGGAACGCCGCCCCGCCCTGCCCCGGCACATAGGATATCTCGCCGCCCAGGTTGTGCATGATCTCCCGGCAGATCGCGAGGCCGAGACCCGCCCCCCCGGCCTGCATCTGGTCGGTCAGCCGGGCGAACTTCTCGAAGATCAGCGCCTGGCTCTTTCGCGCGATGCCCGAACCGTTGTCGATGAAATCCACCGCCACCATCGCGCCATCCTCGCGCACGCGGATGGTCATGCGCGGACGCTCCGCGTCGCAGTACTTGCGCGCGTTCGACAGCACATTGATGAACACCTGCGACAGCCGCCCGGCGTCGGTCTCCAGCGCGACCGCCTCGGCGTCGGGGTCGCGGTCGAAACTCATTCCCCGCCCCGGCGCGACCGACCCGGAGGCGATGATCGCCCGCTCGAGCAGCGCATGCAGGCTGGCGGCCTCGGGCTTGAGCTGCACCCGGCCCGCCTCCAGCACCGACAGGTCCAGAAGATCGTCCAGAAGGCGCGTCAGCCGGATCGCCTCGTCCTGGATGATACCGGCGTATTTGCGCGCCTCGTCGGGCGACAGATCGCCGGTGTCCTTCAGGATCTCGGAAAACGCGCGGATCGAGGTCATGGGCGTGCGCAGCTCGTGGCTGATCTGCGACAGGAAGGCGTCCTTCTGGACCGAAAGCTTCGTCAGCATGTCGTTGGCCTCGCGCAACTGCCGGGCGGTCCGGGCCAGCTCCCCGGACTTGGCCTCAAGCTGGCTGGAGTATTCCATGATCTGGGCCGTCTCGGAGGCCACCGCCATCAGATCCTCGACGGAAACGGTGCTGCTGCCCACGATCTGGGCAATCATCGCATGCGCGGTCGCCGCCCCCACCGATCCCGCCAGCCGGCGCTCCAGCCGCTCCAGGAAATCGGGCGTGGTGTCGGGCAGGTAGCCCGCCTTGCCCTGCGCGGTGGCGGCGGCCTGGAAGAACGCCTGCGCCTCGGGCGTGCCCAGGATGCGCTGCGCGAGCACCAGCAGGTCCTCGGCCTCGGCGGCGTTGCGGCTCCAGCCGCGCGCGCTGGTCTGGATGTCGAAGACGTTGACGAACTGCGCGCCCTGCACCCGCTCCAGCGGCGTGGGGAACGCCACGAGCGAGCCCGCCACGAACGCCAGCACATTGAGCGCCAGCGACCACACCAGCGCATGCATCAAGGGGTCCACCCCGTCGACGCCGAACAGCGCCTGCGGGCGCAGCCAGGAAATCCCCGCCGGCCCCTCGGCCAGAAGCTGCGCCGACATCAACACCCCGGGCCCGAAGCTGGGCAGGAACAGCGCATAGAGCCATACGCCAAAGCCCGTAAGCAGCCCCGCCGCCGCCCCCACCCGGTTCGCGCCGCGCCAGAACAGCGCCCCCATCAGCGCGGGCAGCGCCTGCGCCATGCCCACGAACGCGATCAGCCCGATCGCCGCGAGCGCGGTGGATCCCCCCGTAAGCTGATAATAGACATAGCCAAATCCCAGGACCACCGCGATCGACAGCCGCCGGCTGCCCAGCACCAGCCCGCGCACATCCCCACCCTGCGCCCCCGAC
>NZ_NHSD01000310.1 GCF_016653255.1 Rhodobaculum claviforme | reverse complement strand
TGTGACCGGGCGGCCGCCCGCGCCTCGGCCGCGCGGCGCAGCGTGGCCAGCCGCGCATCGCGCGTCATCGCCGCCAACCCCGCCAGCGCCGCAAGGCGCGGATCGGGCCGCCCGGTCACACAGCCCCCCCACCGCGCGCGGCACGGGTGCGCATGCGCTCGGCAAACCGGATGGCGGCGGCAACGGCGCGGTAATGCTCGGGCGCGATTTCCTCCTTCAGGGCGACGGTGGCGTGCAGCGCGCGCGCGGTGGGCGGGTCGGAATGGATCGGAACGCCGGCCCCGGCCGCCAGCGTCCGGATGCGCAACGCGACCTCGTCGACGCCCTTGGCGACGCAGACCGGCGCCCCGCCCGCCGCACGGTCCCACTTCAGCGCGACGGCATAGTGGGTCGGGTTGACGATCACGACATCGGCCTTGGGCACCTCGGTCAGCATCCGGTTGGTGGCGATGTCGTGGCCGCGCTGACGGCGCGCCTGCTTCATGTAGGGATCGCCCTCGGAGGACTTCATCTCGTCGCGCATTTCCTTGTGGGTCATGCGCTGCTTGCGCAGGTGCTCGGCCCGCTGCCAGAAGAAGTCCAGCGCCCCGATGCCCACAAGGATCACCACCACGAGCACGAGAAACTCCAGCAGGAGACGCATCATCTCCACGCTGGCCAACCCGGGACCGAGGTGCATCGTTGCCAGGATCCGCGGCAGCCGCGCAAGCAGGAACAGCCACAGAAGCGTGCCGATGATCAGCAGCTTGGCGGTGCTCTTGGCGAACTCGAACAGGCCCGAACGGCCGAATTTCTGCTTGGCGTTCGACAAAGGCGAGATGCGCGACAGTTTTGGTTGCAGCTTTTCGGGCGCAAAGACAAGCGCTTGCTGCGCGAACAGCATCGCCAGCGCCGCAACCGCCGGCACCACGAGGAACGGCGCAAGCGCCCATCCGACATGCACCATCAACCCGCCGATGACCGGGCGGGCGCCCTCGCTGGTCAGCTGCGACAGCCGGTCGGCCTGATCGAACAGCACCATGCCCGCATCGCCCGCGGCCACAAGCCCCGCCGCACCGGCCGCAAACCCCGCCAGCGCCATCCCGGCATAGGCCGCCGCCGTCACCAGATCGTTGGACTTGGGCACCTCGCCCTTGCGCCGCGCCTCGTCGAGCTTGCGCTGCGTCGGCTCGTGGACCTTCTCGGCGCCGTCTTCCTGCGGCCCGCTCATGGTGGCATCCCGAACGGGTCGGACAGGAAGCCGCCGAACGCCGCAAGCCACACCGCAAGCCCCGCAGGGGCCACCAGAAACAGCAGCACCAGCCCCCCCAGCGTCAGCGCCGGCGCGCCCACGAACGCCACCATCAGCTGCGGCATGGCACGGTTGATCGCGCCCAGCGCCATGTTGTACACCAGCGCCGCGATCACGAACGGCGCCGCCAGCGTGAACGCCAGCGCAAAGGCCCGCGACACCTGCGCGACCCCCCAGCCCGCCAGCTCCCACCCCGGGGGAAAGGCGCCCACGGGCATCAACGCATACGACAGCACCAGAAGCTCGGCCAGGCGCACATGCAGCCCCGCCATGACCGCCAATGCCAGCCCCCCCACCACCAGCAGCTGCGAAATCGCCGGCTGCGGATCAACCCCGGCGCCGCCGAAGAACTGCGACAGCGAGGTCGCCTGCGCGGCCATCGTCCCCGCCGTCTGCAATGCGATCACGAACAGCCGCAGCGCCAGCCCCAGCGCGAGGCCCGCCACCACCTCGGTCGCCAGCGCGCGCATCCAGCCATTCCCGGCTGCGGCCAGCATCACCGCCTCGGGTGCCACCGCCGGCGCCACCACGGCGGTGAACGCAAGGCCCAGCGCAAGGCGCACCCGCATCGGCACCACCTGTTCCCCGAACGCCGGGACCACCGCCATCACCGCACCCACACGCAGGAACACGACATAGCCGACCATCAGCGCCTCGCGGCCGAGGCCGAGCAGGTCGGCCAGCGCGTCGGCGGTCTCGGGCGTCACGCCGGCACCATGCCCACCAGCGCCGGGCGCGCCTCCATCCCGATCTCCTCGTACGACAGCACGGGCGCCGAGATGCCCTTGGCCACCAGCACCAGCCGCACGAAGCGCCGCCGCCGCACCGAGGTCACGACCGCGGGCTGCGCCCCGGCCTCGGAGGCGCGCGCGATCTTCTCCGCCAGCGCACCGGCGAGCCGGTTGAACTCGGCCGGCGGCAGGGCGATCTCCGGGTGGCCACGCTCGCCGTTGACCTCGTGCGCGATGAACACCTGCTCCCACTCGGGGGCGAGCTGCACCAGCGCGATGGTCCCGTCGGCGCGGCGCAACTCGGCCACCAGCTGGAACCCGAGGCGCTGGCGTACATGCTCGGTGATCGCCTCGGGGGTGGTGTGGCTCATCCGCGCCTCGGCGATCGCCTCCAGAATCACCGGCAGGTTGCGGATGGAGACCCGCTCCTCCAGTAGCAGGCGCAACACCGCCAGCAGCAGGTCCATCGGCACCTTGTCGGGGATGAGTTCGGAGAACAGCCGGCGGTTGGCCTCGGCCCGCGCGGGATCGGACAGCCCGCCGAGTTCGTCCAGCAGCCGGCGCAGCGCCTTGAGCGTCAGCAGGCGGGCAAAGTTGCGGCGAATGACCTCCAGCAGATGTGTGGCCAGAACCTCGGCGGGGGTGACGACGGTGCTGCCGGACAGCACCGCGGCCTCCTGCGCGTCACTCGGCAACCAGCGCGCGGGGGCGCCGTAGACCGGCTCGCGCACATCCTCGCCCTCCGGCGTCTCCGACGCCTCGTCCGGCATCAGCGCCAGCACGCGCCCCGGTCGCAGGTGATCGCGCGCCTGCTCCACCCCCTGGATGCGGATGACGTAGGATCCCGGCGGCAGCTCCGCGTCGTCGGTCAACCGGATCTCGGGCAGCACGACACCATAGAGCTGCGCGACGTGGTTGCGCATGTTGGCGATGCGCGCATCGAGACCGGTGGCCGGATCCAGCACCATTGGCACCAGATCGGGCGAGAACTGCACATGGATGTCGTCCAGATCCAGCGTATCGCCCAGCGTCGCGGTCCGGGGCGCGTCGGTGGTCACCTCGGCCGTTACCGCCTCGGCCGCGACGCGGGCATGGCGCTGTAACGCCCAAGCAGCCCAACCCAACGCTCCGGCGCCCAGTATGAACGGAACGAACGGCAGCCCCGGCACGAAGGCGAACAGCCCCATCAGCAGCGCCACGGTCACAACCGCCGCCGGGTACCGGCCCAGCTGGGCCAGGATGGCCATGTCGGTCGCGCCCGTCGCCCCGCCGCGCGCCAGCAAAAGCCCCGCCGCGACCGAGATGATGACGGCCGGGATCTGGCTGACCAGCCCGTCGCCGACGGTCAGGATGGCATAGGTCTCGAACGCGGCGCCGATGGGCATGCCGTGCATGGTGGTCCCGACCACCAGCCCGATGACGATGTTCAGAAGCGTGATCAGAAGCCCTGCCACCGCGTCGCCCTTGACGAATTTCGAGGCCCCGTCGAGCGAGCCGAAGAAGTTCGTCTCGGCCTGTTCGCGCTCGCGCCGTGAGCGGGCCTCGGCGTGGTCGATGGCGCCGGCGGCCATGTCGCTGTCGATTGCCAGCTGCTTGCCGGGCATTGCATCCAGGGCGAACCGCGCGCCCACCTCGGCCATGCGGCCCGCGCCCTTGGTGATGACGACGAAGTTCACGATCAGCAGCACGCAGAAGATCACGACGCCCAGCAACACGTTGCCGCCCATCACGAACATCGCAAAGCCCTGGATCACGTCGCCCGCGGCATGGGGTCCGGTGTGCCCCTCGCCGATGATCAGCTTGGTCGAGGAGACGTTGAGCGACAGCCGCAGCATCAGCGACGCCAGCAGCACCGTGGGAAAGGCCGAGAAATCCAGCGGACGTTCCACGAACAGCGTGACGGTGAAGATCAGGATCGCCAGCGCGAAGGACGCCGCCAGCCCGATGTCCAGCAGCCACGCCGGAACGGGCAGGATCATCATCACGATCACCGCCATCAGCGCGAGCGCCAGCAGGATCGTGGGACGGAACATGGAACCGAAAGTGGCCATCATTGCAGTGCCCTCGCATTGGCGACCAGAAGACTTCCGCGCGGCAGGCTGGCTGGCATCAACGAACCGGTGGTGGCGGCTGCGGCAACCGAAACGAGCGGCGCCGCCGCCGCTTGCAGCACCGGCCCGGGCGCGCCGAAACTGGCACGCCCCCGACGCGGGCCGGGCGCGGTCCCGACGGGCGGGGCCGCCCCCGTCTCCACATCGCCAAGGTGGGCAAGGAAGCGGCGGGTATACCGCTCCGCGAGCTCGGGCGTGCGTGAGTGATAGGCGCCCGCGGCGGCCGTCCAGGACCCGAATTCGGCGTGCAGCTCCGACAGGAACCTGGCCGCATACAGCGCGTTCCGCCCGGGGTCGAACATCGCTTCGGGGCTGGCAAAGGCGTCACCGTGCCAACGCAGGTTGATCTGGAAACAGCCGATGTCGATGCTTTCGAGGCCCGCCGCGCGCAGGCTGCGGACATGGGCCTCGGCGGCGGCGCGGGTGTCGAACCACCGCCCTTCGCCTGCGGCATGGGTGGTCCAGGGCCAGGGGGCAGCCACACCGGATACGGTTCGGCCGGTTTCCGTCAGGGCGATCGCGCGCAGCACGGCAAGCGGCACGCCCGTGGCCGTGGCCGCATCCTGCGCCGCACGCTCGCACAGGGACGCCGGTACCGCCGCTGCGGGCGTTGACGCGATCAGTCCCACGCAGACCACGGGACAGATCAGACTGTGACGGATGGCCCGAAGGCTGTCGACATAACGCACCGGCGGGTCCTTTCGGCAATTCTTGCGCGATGGGAACAGGGTTAACCGTGCACGATAAAGATTCGGTCAACGTCGGGACGGGGACGACAGGACCCGGACCAAACGCGGCGGCCAGGCCGTGGAACACGCGGGGCCTGCGTCCTCGGCCCCGGGCGGGAGGGCGACGACGAGGGAGGGGACCGCGTCATCTGCGGGCGCACCGGCCGGACTGGTGGTCGGCGGCTGATCGGGTGGACGCCTCCCGCTCCGGGTGCCGCGATGGTCCATGTCGGGTGCCGCTTCGGGCATGGACCAAGGGGGCACGGCCGCCGCGCGTCAACGCCTCGATGACCTTGACAGGTGGGACCTGCGTTCGTCCCGCATGGCCAGAAGCCGCACAGGGGCTGGCTGTAGTGGATGCGGCTGTGTCGGGGCTCCTGCCTCTCAGTCCGACGGAGGCGGATAGGCCGACAGGAGGTCGGCAACCATTCGGCGCAGCTCGGCGCCGTCGACCAGCATCGCGGCCGCCTGCGCGAGTTCTCCCTCGCTCGCAGCCTCGCGGGCAAAGCCGGGGGGCGCAACCACGGGCGGAAGGAGGGATGCGTCGACGGCGTCGGCTCCGATCACCGGCATTGCAGCGCCCGCGCGCGCGATCATGGCAGCGGTCGCATCCCCGGCATCCTGGGCCGCATCCTGCCACAGGCCGCCAAGCCATGCCGCCCGGTGCGCCTCCGGCTGCAATCCGGCCTCGCTGAACACCGTGACCGCGGCGCCATGCTCACCAAGCGCCAGCAGCGCTTCGCCGCGCAACCTCTCGGCATCGGCGTCGCGATGGCCGGCAAGCACCCGCAGCGCCTGTCCCGGCGCATCGATCGCCAGAAGCGCGCGCCCGGCCAGGAACGCGTCCTGTGCAAGGGACGGGTCGGACGGCAGGGCAGCCAGCGCCTCGGCCGGGAAACCGGCCTCCAGCAACCGTTCGGCCAGGCGCCGGCGGTCGGCCGGCGGCAACGTCCCCTCCCGCCACTCGGCTTCCGCGAACACGCGCGCCATGAGGGCCGCATCCGAACCCGTATGGGCGAGACGGCCCAGCAGGTCACGCGACATCGCCGCCGCAAGCGGCCCTGACGCCGCATCCGCACCCAACCGGTCACGCACCGCAAAGGCCGCGTCGAACAGGCCCTGCTGCGCAAGCGCCACCCCCTCCAGCCGCGCCAGGCGAAGGCCCAGCGCAGTGCCCGCGTTTTCGCGCGCCACCGCCACAAGGTCCTCCACCACCTCGGCCGGGATCGACAGACCACCGGCAAGGCGGGCTTCGACCAACGTCGCCAGTGCCTCCGCGCTGCCGGGCCCGCCACCATCTGCGGCGGCTTCGGCAATATCACTTGCCGCGCCGGGACGCCCCTGCGCCAGTTCAAGCTCCGCATCCAGAACCGCGACCGCGGCCGGCCGGGTGGCCGTCGGCGCGATCGCCGCGCGCAGCGCCAGCGCAGTATCGGTATCCGACAGATCGAGAAACCGTTGCGCCAGCCGCGGCCCGATATGGGTCCGCAGATGCGCCGGCAGCGCCGCAAAGGCCCGGCGCACCGCCAGCCGGTCGATCACCCCCGCACGGGCAAGGTCCGGCGCCCCGAGGACCGCCCACATCGCCACCGCGCCGTCGCAACCGACGTGGGCATCGAAAGCGGACCCACCCTCGGACGGCGGTTCAGGCCCGTCAATCAGCGCGGCAATCCCCAGAAGCACCGGCGCGTCAGCCGACGAGGGCGGCAGGGTTTCGAGGAGCGCGCGCGCTTCCGCACCGAAGCCCGCATGCAGATAGAGCCGCGCAAGGTCGAGAACCCGTGCCGGATCCGGCTGGTCGAACTCTCCCAACAGGTCCTGGCGGCGCTGGGCGATCTGCCGGGCGAGATCGGTCTCGGTGCCCCAGGCCGCCAGATCGAACCGGGAATCAGGCGGACAGGCGGCGCCTTCCCGGTTCACGCCGGAGCGGCCCGAGGCATCCCGCGCGCGATCAATGCCCGTCGTCGCCCCGATCCTCAGGTTGTCGAGGGCGTCGAGCGGCTGGGCGCGCGCCGTCAGACCCTCGGGCGCGGCCGGAACCAGGGGGGCAGATGCGGGCGGCAGCGCGGCGGGCGGCGTGGCCTCACGCAGCCGGGCTTCGATGGTCTGCGCCCGTCCGACATCGGCCCGGATCAAGCCTTGGGCAACAGCCCGGGAAAACTGCCGGGCGAGCAGGTCACGCGCGGGATCCGTCCCGAAATCCGGACCGGAGGAGGGCTGCGGCGTCGCAACGGGGCCCTGCGCAACCGGCCCGGCGGAGGGGATGACGCTTTGGGTCCAGTCGAACCCCGGCCGCAGGGATGGCGGTTCAGGTCGATCCGGGCCGAGGCGGGCTTCGAAACGGGCCCCCTCTGGCGGCGGGCCGTCGCGCAGGTCCACGACGATCAGCCCGCGCTCCTCGAAGGCCACGGCGTGGCAGTCACAGCCGAGCACGAGATCCACCCCCGTCTCGGTCATCCGGACCTCGGCCAGCCGGTCGCGGCGGATACGGGTGAACACCGCCGAGGTATCCACCGATGCGCCGGCCCCGGTCAGGCGCAGGCCATAGCCGTCGCCGACACGACCCAGAACCCATCCCCCCTCCGGTGGCACCGGCAGGGTCAGACGGGTGAAGCCCCGATGCTCGCCCGAGCGCATGGTCAGCGTCTCGGCCGCCGCGGGGCCGGCCAGCACCACGGCCACGGCCAGCCCCGCGACGAGGGCGCGGGCGCCCGGCAAGGCCCCACGACCCCGTGCCCCCCCGTCCGACCGGGCCTCCGGCCCGCGCGTCGACCGCGGGCCGCGTGGCGTGCGCGGATCCCGGCGCGTCATGCCGCGTCCTTTCGCAGGCCACGCAGGGCCTCCTCGAGGTCGCCAAAGCTCGGCCGCATGTCATGCGGGGTGTTCTGGCGACCGACCTCGATGCAGATGTTGGTCGGATGGGAATAGAGGTTGGCCACCAGGACCTCCCGGATCAATTGATAAAAATGCGCCTCGTCCTTGTTGATGCTGGCAAGCCGCTTGGCCACCGGACCGACAAAGCCATAGGACAGGAACACCCCCAGAAAGGTGCCCACGAGGGCCCCGCCGATCATCTTGCCCAGCACCTCGGGCGGCTGGTCGATCGAGGCCATCGTCTTGATCACCCCCAGCACGGCCGCGATGATCCCCAGCGCCGGCAGCGCGTCGGCCACCGTGCTCAGCGCGTGACTGGTGTGCATCCGGTGGGCAAGGGTCGCCTGGATGCGCTTCTCCAGAACCTCCTCGACCTGGTGGGGGTCGTCATAGGTCATGGAGGCGGCGCGCAGCGTGTCGCAGATCATCTCCACCGCCTCGTGATCCGCGCTGATGCGCGGATAGCGGGCAAAGATGTCGGACGCCTCCGGCGCCTCGATGTGGGTCTCCAGATCCACGGGGCTGTTGCGGGCGACCCGGATCAGCTCGAACAGCAGGCACAGCAGATCGCGGTAATCCTCCGGGCGCCACTGCGGGCCGCGGAACACCTTGGCGATGTCGCGCAGGGTCTGGCGGATCACCGACCGGTCGTTGGAGATCATGTAGGCGCCGATGGCGGCACCGCCGATCATTGCGATCTCGTAGGGCAAGGCGAAAATGATGATCCCCAGCTTGCCGCCCGAGGCGATGTAGCCGCCAAAGACCGTCACAATCACGACGACGATCCCGATCAGTCCAATCATGGCTGGCCCCTTTTCGGTGTGGAGGGTGTCATTGCGTCGGCACCTGGCTGTGACGTCCGGCCAGGATCACACTGATCGTGTAACCCAGCCCGGGCGTCAGGCCGGCCATCAGTGCGGCAGCCGCATCGGGGCGCATCCGCCCCATGAAACCGGCCGCGAATCGGGGATCCATCTCCTCGAACAGAAGGGCGGCCTCGGCGGGCTTCATCGCCTCGTAGACGGCGGTCAGCCGGGCGAGGTCCCGCTCCGCGGCCTGATCGGCCAGCGCAAGGGTCGCGGACAGTCGCGCCTCGGCGGCCTCGAGCGTCGCGGTCTGGCGCTGGAGTTCGCGCTCCGCCAGCGCCAGCGCCTGCAGGCGCATGCCAAGGGCGGCCTCCCGCTCGACCAGACGCGCCTCACGTGCGCCCAGCGCGGCCATCAATGCACCGGCATCCGGCGCCGGCGCCTCGGCCACGGCGGTCGGCAGCGGCGGACCGGGCTCGCGCGCCAGCGCCTCGCCGACGCCGACACCCAGCCGCAGCACCGCAGACCCGGCCATCAGGCCCGCAAGCAGCATCAACGTCCCGCGGGTGCGTCGGCGCGGCCTGCGGCGCGCCGGCGGTCCCGGGGGGGTGCGGGCCGGTGCGCTCATGCCTCCTGCTCCGCCAGGCGGCGCGCACGCCGGCGCACGACACGGGGGCGGCCCGCGTCCGCCGATTCGGGCGCGGCTGCCGGACGCGCTGGCGCCGCGGCCGTCGGCAGGTCATGGAGCGAGGACAGCAACAGCTCCAGCCGCTTGACCGCATCTTCGGCACGGCGCGTCTGACTGTCCAGCGTCTCGGCCGAGCCATGCGCGGCCTGCTGCGCGCGCGCCAGCGTCCGGGTCAGGCCGTCGACCTGCGCCGAGAGCACGGCGATCGCCCCGCCCATCCCGGTCTCCAGCTGGGTCAGCCGCTTCAGGCGCCGCGACAGCACCATGCAATAGGCCGCAGCCCCGAAAGCGCCGGCGCCCAGAAGGATGTCTGCGATCAGTTCCATCCCGTCCTCCTTCTCAGTTGACAACGAATTCAGTGACAAGCAGGTCGCGCACGCGCCCGTCGCCGGTGACCACCTGCACCCGGCGCAGCATCTGCGCGCGCAGCCGGATCAGCGCGCCGGGGCTGCCGAACTCCTCGGGCGCGACCGCCCGCAGGTAGCTGTTGAGGACATCGACAAGCCGCGGCATCAGCTGCTCCACCTCCGCGCGGCGGGCCGGATCGACCTCCAGCGTGGCGGCGAATCGCAACGTGCGTCCGTTGCCCGCCGAACCGAGGCTGACGAGGAACTGCGGCAGCTCCAGAAAGGCGATGTCCACGCCGCCTGCCCCCCCGCCGCCGCCGAACGTCGGAATCACCCCGTCGACCAGGCCGAAGTGGACCACGGCGAACCCGCCGCCCCCCCCGGCAAGCGCAAGGGCAGCCCCCAGAAGAAGGGGTTTCACCCCCTGTCGGGACGGGGCGGGCGTGGTCTGGGTGGCGTCGGCCATGGCGCTCTCCTCTCGGCTTGAGACGGGGTATAAGCCCATGCCCACTAACCGATTGTTAAGCGCGCTGGTCCAAGACGGGACATCTCCGGCGGACAGAACGTCCGGCGAACATCGGTCGAAGGGGGTGCGCGCGTGCAACAGATCGTATCGGCATGGACGGCAATGCCCATCCGCCGTCAGGCCATCGTGGCAGGAGCCGCGATCGCGGTGTTCATAGCGGTGCTCGGGCTGGCACGACTCGCGGCCCAGCCGGGAATGTCGCTGCTCTATGCCGGGGTGGACGGCCCCGCCGCGGGCGAGATGGTGCAGATGCTGGATGCGCGCAACATCCGCTACGAGGTGCGCGGCGATGCCATCTATGTGCCCACCGCGCAGCGTGACGAAACCCGGATGATGCTGGCCGGCCAGGGGCTGCCCTCGGCCGGTGGCGGCCGGGGCTACGAGCTGCTGGACGGGCTGTCGGGCTTCGGCACGACGGCGCAGATGTTTGACGCCGCCTACTGGCGTGCCAAGGAAGGCGAGCTGGCGCGCACCATCGTCGCAAGCCCGGCGATTCGCGCCGCACGGGTGCATATCGCCCACACCTCCACCCAGCCGTTCCGGCGCGAGATCGCCCCCACCGCCTCGGTCACGGTGACGCCCGCGTCGGGTGGCCTGCCGGCCGGACAGGCCCGCGCGCTGCGATTCCTCGTGGCCTCGGCGGTGCCGGGGCTGACGGCCGAGAACGTCGCGGTCATCGACGGCACGACCGGCACCGTGATCCAGTCCGAGGACGGCGCCTCGGCCATGGGCCCCGGCAGCGACCGGGAGGGTGAACTGCGCGCCGCCGTCCAACGGATCCTGGAGGCCCATGTCGGCCGTGGCCGCGCCATCGTCGAGCTCAGCGTCGAAACCGTGACAGAGAGCGAATCGATCCGCGAGCGCCGCCTCGACCCCGAGGGGCGCGTCCCCATCCTGCTGGAGACCGAGGAGCGCAGCTCCACCTCCTCGGACACCCACAACGCCGGGGTGACGGTGGCCAGCAACCTGCCCGATGGCGATGCCAACGCCGATGGCGGCCGATCCCAGAGCCAGAGCGCGGAGACCCGCGAGCGGCAGAATTTCGACGTCTCCGAGCTCAGCCGTGAGGTGCACCGCGCCCCGGGTGCAATCCGCCGGATCACCGTGGCGGCCCTCGTCGACGGCGTCACCGCCCCCGACGAGACCGGTACCCCCGTATGGGCGCCGCGCGGCACCGCCGAGCTGGAGGCCCTGCACGACCTGATCGCGGCCGCCGTCGGCTACGACGCCGAGCGCGGCGATGTCATCAGCCTGAAATCCCTGCCGCTCAGCCTCCCGGCGGCCGAAGGGACGACGGTCGACAGCACCCTGTTCGGCGGCCTGCCGCTCGATACGATGACCTTGATCCAGCTGGGGGTTCTGGCGCTGGTGATTCTGGCGCTGGCCCTGTTCGTGCTGCGCCCGATGCTGACCTCGGCCCAGACCCGCGAATCGGCTCTGCCCGCGCCGGACGACACGGCGGCGGACCTGCCGGAGCTGCCTCCCCTGCCCCCCCTGCCCGGGATGGACGCCGGCACGCTGGGCGATCTGCCGGCGCTGGGCGACTTCGCCGACAGCGACGGGCTGGAAGAGGACGACCCCGTCCAGCGCCTCAGGCGCCTGATCGAGGACCGCCAGGAAGAGACGGTCGAGATCCTGCGCGGCTGGATGGAAGACATCGAAGAGGAGCGCGCGTGACCCCCCTGTCGCACGCCCGGACCCGCCCGGCCGACCCTCGGCGCAGAAAGGACAGCCCATGCCACGCAGCGTAACGCTCGAGGTGTTCGACCCCGCCGGGGCAGCCCCCGCCGCCCCGCCCGTCAACGATGACGCGTTGGAGGAGGCCCGCCTCGCGGGTTACGAGACCGGCTACAAGGCCGGCTGGGACGACGCCAGCACCGCCGCCGAGGCCGAAGGCGACGCCGACCGCCGCGAAGCGTCGCGCAACCTCCAGGCCATCGCCTTCACCTTTCACGAGGCGCGCGTCCACCTTCTGCAGGAACTCGCGCCGCTGCTGGACACGGTTTGCAGCCGCGTTCTGCCCGAGCTGGCGCGGGACAGCCTCGGCCCGGTGGTGCGCGAGGCACTGATGCCGCTGATCTCCGACACGCTCGACGGGGCGGTCACCCTGCGGATCCACCCCACCGCGCACGCGACGGTCGCCGCCGCACTGGAGGGTGATGCCGCCTGGCCGGTGGAGATCACCGAGGACGCGACCCTCGCCCCCAACCAGGTCCACATCGCCGGCGCGGGCGAGGAGCGGATGATCGACCTCGACGGGGCCATCACCCGCATCCAGACCGCCGTCCGCACCTTCTTCGACGAGGCGAGCCGGGCCCCATCCGGCACCGCCACCCCAACCGACCCCAGCGCCCCCCCCGAACAGGAGATGCTTCGCCATGGATGACCTGACCGAGACCCCCCCGCAGCCCCGTCGGACGGCCTCCGACACGCCCTTCGCCCATGTGCCCATCGAGATCATCGTCTCGGTCGGTCGCGCCCGCCCCACGGTGGCGGAGCTGCTGCGGCTGGACCGCGACGCGGTGCTGACGCTGGACCGCCGGGTGGAGGACCCCGTGGACCTCTATGTCGGCGACCGCCTGATCGCGCGGGGCGAACTGATGGAGATGGACGGCGAGAACGCGGGCCAGCTGGCTGTCCGACTGACGGAACTCGTCGACCTCAGCGGGGGACTATGACACCGGCCCGGGCGCCGCGGCGCGCACCCGCGGGCGCGGCAGCGCTGATCTGCGCGGCGATGGCCCTGATGCTTGCGGGTCCCGCGCTGGGCCAGACGCTGTCGCTCGACCTTGGCGACGACGCATCGATGGCGACCCGGGCGATCCAGCTTCTGGTTGTGATCACCGTGCTCAGCCTGGTGCCCGGGCTGGCGGTGATGATCACCTGCTTTCCATTCCTGGTCACGGTCTTTGCCATCCTGCGGCAGGCTGTGGGATTGCAGGCCTCGCCGCCCAACATGCTCCTCGTCAGCCTGGCGCTGTTCCTGACCTGGTTCGTGATGGAGCCGGTCTTTCTGGAGGCATGGGAGCTGGGCGTGGGCCCCATGCTCGACGGCCGGATGGAGGTGGAGGAGGCCTTCGCCGCGGCGCTGGAGCCGTTCCGGACATTCATGTCCGCCCGCGTGGACCCCACCACCTTCGAGGCCCTCGCCACCCTGCGCCCGGACCAGGCGAACGCCACGCTGACCCCGGATTCCGCCCTGTCGGTGCTGGTGCCCTCCTTCATGCTCAGCGAGATCGCGCGGGCGTTCCAGATCGGCTTCCTGATCTTCCTGCCATTCCTCGTCATCGACCTCGTGGTGGCGGCGGTGTTGATGAGCATGGGGATGATGATGGTCCCGCCCGCGATCGTGTCGCTGCCGTTCAAGCTGGCGTTCTTTGTCGTCGCCGACGGCTGGGCGCTGATCTCGAACGCGCTGGTACGCAGTTACTTCTGAGGCGTGCGCGCCTCAGACCACCGCCTCGATGCGCAGCAGCACCGTCAGCACCGCAGCCCCCGCCAGGATGGCCCAGATCGGGCTCCTGAGCCACAGGCCCGCCGCCAGCGTGGCGGCGGCCGCCGCCAGTCTCGGCAGGTCGGGCACCCCGTCGGTGGCCGCGGGCCACAGCACCAGCGGCGCCACCAGCCCGGGGATCACCGCAACCGGCGTGTAGCGCAGCAGCCGCAGGATCACCGGCGGCCAGTGCGCGCTGTCGCCCAGCCCCAGAAACGAGAACCGGATCAGAAAGGTACCCGCACCCAGCGCCAGGATCACGATCCAGATCTCGAGCGTGGACAGCGTCATGCCGCCCCCCGCCGTTCGCTCGCGACCTCCACCAATGCCCCCGTTGCCATCGCCGCCAGCGCCGACACCAACAGCCCGAGGTTCCACGGCAACGCCCACAGAACCACCGCCCCCACCGCCGACACCACGGCCGCGGCCACATGCGCCGGCGTGCGCAACATCGGGGTCACCACCGCGAGAAAGGTGATCGGCACCGCAAAATCCAGCCCCCAGCCCGGCGGCAGCCCGCCGCCCAGAAGCGCCCCCGCCAGCGTCGCCCCGTACCACGGCAGGCAGACCGGCGCGACGACGCCGAGGAAATAGGCGGCCTTCTCCGGCGCGGTCATCTCGGGCCTGCGCTCGAACTCCAGCGCGCTCGCGGCAAAGGTCTGGTCCACCAGGAAATACGCCATGACACTGCGCCGGCCCAACGGCACGCTGCCGAGATGCGGCGCGAGGGCGGCGGAATACATCGCCATGCGCAGGTTGATCGCCAGCGCGGTGGCCAGCACGACCGCCACCGGCGCGCCCTCGGCCATCAGCTGCACGGCGGCGAGCTGGCTCGCACCGGCGATCACGAAGATGGAAAACCCCATGACCTCGGCCAGGCCCAGGCCGGCCTCCACGCCGATCACGCCAAAGACCAGCCCGAACGGCGCCACCACCAGAAGAAACGGGGCGCCATCACGGACACCGCGCCGAAAGGCCTGCCTGGTTGCGCGATCCGACATGCAAACGCCCCTGTATTCCCGCGTCTGCGGCATAGAGGCCACCGTGGGCGGATGCAATCGCACCCGCCCGCGGATCATGCTTGTCCCACAGCGACATCGGTGTTTCATGCAATCAACATGGAGGAGCACGCGCATGTTCACACGTCGACTTCGGACGCTTTCCACCGGCCTGCTGGCCGCGGCCCTTCTGCTCGGGCCGGTGGTCAGCCCGGTCGAGGCGCAGGAGCGCGTCGGCGCCACGCTCGAACTTGGCCTTGGCGCACGCGTGGCCCCGGATTTTCCGGGCTCCGACAGCTATCGTGTCAATCCCACGGGGATTTTCGGCTTCCGTGAGCTGCGCCTGCCCGGCGGCATGACGGTGGGGACGCCCGATGCACGCCCGCTGGACCCCGGCTTCGGGGTCAGCGGCTCGGCGCGCTACATCTCGGCGCGCGGCCCGGGGCGCCACCCTCAGCTGACGGGACTGGAGCGCGTCGATGCCTCCCTCGAGCTGGGCCTGTCGGTGCGCCATGTCGCCGAGACCTGGCGCGTCTATGCCGATCTGCGCCACGGCGTGGTCGGCCATGGCGGCTGGGCCGGGGACCTGGGTGCGGACGCGATCCTGCGGCTGGGTCCGCGCTGGACGGTGAACGCGGGCCCGCGCGCCAGCTTCGGGGATGCGCGGTTCAAGCGGACGTATTTCGGCGTCACCCCGTCCGAGGCCGATGCCTCCGGCTTTTCGGCGTTCCGGCCGTCAGGCGGCCTCGTCTCGGTCGGAGCCGAGGTCGAGGTGCGCCACGACATCAGCGACCTCTGGGCCGTGATCGGCACGCTGAGCTATGACCGGCTGCGCGGCGACGCCGGGCGCTCGCCCGTCACGGCGCAGGGCAGCCGCGACCAGTGGGGTGCCCGCATCGTGGTCACACGACGCTTCAACTTCCGCTTTTGATCCGCGCTATCCGGCGGCGGCGACAAAGGCGGCGATGCGCCCGGCGTCCTTGACGCCCGGCGCAGCCTCCACCCCGGACGACACGTCGAGCTGCCGCGCGCCCGTCAGGCGCACCGCCTCGGCGACATTGTCGGGCGTCAGGCCGCCGGCCAGCATCCAGGGCACCGGCCAGCGGCGCCCGACCAGCAGGCGCCAGTCGAACGACAGCCCGTTTCCCCCCGGCAGGTCCGCGCCGGCGGCGGGCTTGGCGTCCACGAGGATCTGATCGGCGACGCGCGCGAAGCGGTCGATCTCCGCTAGGTCCTGCGGCCCCGACACCCCCACCGCCTTCATGACCGGCAGGCCGGTCCGCGCGCGCACGACAGCCACACGCTCCGGCGTCTCATGCCCATGCAGCTGCACGAGGTCGAGCGGCACAGCAGCCAGAACCGCGTCCAACATCGCATCATCAGGATCGACGAACAGTCCGACCTTGGCCACGCCCGGAGGCGCCGCCAGCGCCGCCGCGCGGGCCTGATCCACCGTCACATGCCGCGGCGAGCGGGCAAAGAACACCAGCCCGACATAGGCCGCGCCCGCCTCGGCGGCCGCGGACACATCGGCGGTGCTGCGCAGGCCACAGATCTTGACCCGCCTCTGGCGGTCCGGCCCCGTCACCGCTGGTCCAGCGCCCGGATCACCGGGCGATCCGGCCCTGACCCTTGCCACCCTCGAGCAGCGCCAACACGTCGTCGGCTTCGCTTTGGGTGGCGGGGCGCCCTTCGCGGGCCATCGTCGCGCGCAGGCGCTTGGCTTCGGCGCGGGCGCGGGCGGCGTCGGCGCGCAGGCGATATTCCCGCAGCCATTCCCAGATGAAGCCGATCAGCAGGCCCACCGCGACCCCCGCAAGGATCACCACAAAGACCGGCAGCTCGATCGTCTGGTTGTAGCCTGCAAACGTCGCCAGATCGTGCGGCAGCAGCTGCAACGTCATCGGCCCCCGGTTGGCCAGCGACAGGACGACGATCCCGAGCGCCAGCACCAGAAGCACGACATACTTGAAAACACGAAGAACCCTCATTCCCCTCACTCCTCCTTGCCGTTCAGCCGGTCTCGCAGCAGCTTGCCGGTCTTGAAGAAGGGGACAGCCTTCTGATCCACCTGCACGGATTCGCCGGTGCGCGGATTGCGCCCGATCCGGGCATCGCGGACCTTGACCGAAAAGGCCCCGAATCCGCGCAACTCCACCCGTTCGCCGCGGGCCATCGCCTCGATGATCTCGTCAAAGACCGTGTTGACGATGCGCTCCACGTCGCGCTGGTAGAGGTGGGTGTTCTCTTCGGCGATCTTCTGGATCAGCTCCGACCGGATCATGCGTCTGTCCCCCCGGGTGGCGCTCATCCACGGCGCCGTTGTTATGCCCGCCAAGACTATAGGCGGATTCGCCGCCGGCACAAACAGGAAAGCCGGTGCCCGACGGGGCCTTACGCAGAACGGCCCCGCCATGGCGGGGCCGTTCGGGACCGGGCCGAGGGACGGGCCGACGGCCCGCCCGGATCAGCTGCCGGATTTCTTGAGCGCCGCGCCGAGGATGTCGCCCAGCGACGCCCCGGAGTCGGACGAGCCGTACTGCTCCACGGCTTCCTTTTCTTCCGCGATCTCGCGCGCCTTGATCGACAGGCCCAGACGGCGGGTCTTTGGGTCGACCGAGGTGACGCGCGCGTCGATCTTGTCGCCCACCTGGAAGCGCTCGGGGCGCTGTTCGGCGCGGTCACGCGACAGGTCGGAGCGGCGGATGAACGACTTGGCGCCGTTGTACTCCACCTCGATCCCGCCATCCTCGATCGCGGTCACCACGACGGTGACGATCGAGCCGCGCTTGACGCCGTCCACGGCCTCGGTGAAGCCCTCCTGGCCCAGCGCCTTGACCGACAGCGAGATGCGCTCGCGCTCGGTGTCGATCTCGGTGACGACCGCCTGGACCATGTCGCCCTTGCGGTAGTTCGCGATCGCCTCGTCGCCGCGCTGATCCCAGGACAGGTCCGACAGGTGGACCATGCCGTCGATGTCGCCGTCGAGGCCCACGAACAGACCGAATTCGGTGATGTTCTTGACCTCGCCCTCGATCTCGGTGCCGACGGGGTGGGTTTCGGCGAACAGCTCCCACGGGTTGCGCATGGTCTGCTTGAGGCCGAGCGACACGCGCCGCTTGGCGGTGTCGATCTCCAGCACCATGACCTCGACCTCTTGCGAGGTGGAGACGATCTTGCCCGGGTGCACGTTCTTCTTCGTCCAGGACATCTCGGACACGTGCACGAGCCCCTCGACCCCCGGCTCCAGCTCCACGAAGGCGCCGTAGTCGGTGATGTTGGTCACGCGGCCCTTGTGCGTGGAGCCCATGGGGAAGTTGAGCGCCACCGAATCCCACGGATCGGCCTGCAGCTGCTTCATCCCGAGGCTGATGCGGTGGGTGTCCTTGTTGATCTTGATGATCTGGACCTTCACCGTCTCGCCGATGGTGACGATTTCCGACGGGTGGTTGACCCGGCGCCACGCCATGTCGGTGACGTGCAGCAGGCCGTCCACACCGCCCAGGTCCACGAAGGCCCCGTATTCGGTGATGTTCTTGACCACGCCGTCAACCGCGTCGCCCTCGTTCAGCTTGCCGATGACCTCGGCGCGCTGCTCGGCGCGGGATTCTTCCAGGATGGCGCGGCGCGACACGACGATGTTGCCCCGGCGGCGGTCCATCTTGAGGATCTGGAACGGCTGCTTGAGGCCCATCAGCGGGCCCGCGTCGCGCACGGGGCGCACATCGACCTGAGAGCCGGGCAGGAACGCAACGGCGCCGCCCAGATCGACGGTGAAGCCGCCCTTGACCCGGCCGAAGATCGCACCCTCGACGCGGTTCTCGTCGGCGTAGGCTTTCTCCAGGCGGTCCCATGCGGCCTCGCGGCGGGCCTTGTCACGGCTGATGACGGCCTCGCCCCGGGCGTTCTCCACGCGGTCGAGATAGACCTCCACCTCGTCGCCCACGTTGACGTTGGGCGCTTCGCCGGGGTTCGCGAATTCCTTGAGATCGACGCGGCCTTCCATCTTGTAGCCGACATCGATGATGGCCTGTCCCGCCTCGACGGCGATGACGCGGCCCTTGACGACGCTGCCTTCCTGCGGCGTGTCGATTTCGAGGCTTTCGTTCAGGAGGGCCTCGAACTCCTCCATGGTGGCCTTGGCGCACATAGGGCTGGTGTATCCTTTACGTCGTTGGTTTCCGGGCCAGGCGGTTGGCTCCGCCGGTCTGTGATGACTCAGAACAGCCTGAATGCCCTGAAGGCAGCCGGGGTGATCCCCGGCCGGGCCTTGCAACGCATCCCGGACCGCTCGATGCTGGGCCGTATAGGGCCGCGGAGCCTTCGGCGCAAGGGGCGCGGTGGTTGCACCGCGGCCTGCGCGCTGCGATGGTGACGCGCCGCGCGGGGGGCGCGGCGCCGTCGCGGAGGGGGAACAACATGGTCACGCGACTTCTGACGCATCCAGCCAGCCAATGGCACGACATGCCGCCCGGCCATCCCGAATGCGTGGACCGCATCCGCGTGGTGGAGGAGGCGCTGGCCGCACCGGAGTTCGCCGCGCTGGACCGCCACCCCGCCCCGCGCGCCGCCGAGGCCGAGGTCCTGCGCTGCCATCCGCAATCCCACATCGACACCCTGCGCGCGCGCGCGCCCGCCGCGGGCATCCGGCCGCTGGACGCCGACACCCACATCGGCCCGGCCTCGGTCGAGGCGGCGCTGCATGGCGTGGGGGCTGCCTGTGCTGCGGTGGATGCGGTGATCGCGGGCGCGGCCGCGAACGCGTTCTGCGCGATGCGCCCGCCCGGCCACCACGCCGAGGCCGAGACGCCCATGGGCTTTTGCTTCTTCGGCAATGTGGCGATCGCGGCGAAACGCGCGCTCGACCACCACGGGCTGTCGCGGGTGGCGGTGGTGGATTTCGACGTCCACCACGGCAACGGCACCCAGGACCTGCTGTGGGACGAGTCGCGGGTGCGCTTCGTGTCCTCGCAGCAGATGCCGCTCTGGCCGGGCTCGGGGGCGGCGCATGAACGCGGCGCGCATCGCCAGGTCACCAACATCCCGCTGCCGCCGGGCACCAGGGGCGCGGCGTTCCGCGCGGCCTGGACGCCGGCGCTTGCGGCGCTGGATGCGTGGGCGCCGGAGCTGGTGATCGTGTCGGCGGGCTTCGACGCCCACGCCGCCGATCCGCTGGCGCAGCTGGCGCTGGAGGTGGAGGATTTCGTCTGGATCACCCGCGCACTGTGTGATCTGGCAGCGGCACGGGCGGGGGGGCGGTTGGTCTCCGTGCTCGAGGGGGGCTATGATCTGGACGCGCTGGCGGCCTGCGTGGCCGCCCATGTGAGGGTGCTGATGGAGGCGGGGCAATGACGACGGCCAAGGCAGTGGACAAGATGACCTTCGAGGAGGCGATGCGCGAGCTGGAGGCCGTGGTCGGCCAGCTCGAATCGGGCGAGGTGGAGCTGGAGAAATCCATCGCCCTGTATCAGCGCGGCGCGAGCCTGAAGGCGCATTGCGATGCGCGGCTGGCCGACGCGCAGGCGCGCGTGGAAAAGATCCGGCTGGGCGAGACAGGCACTGGCACTGGCACGGGCACTGGCCCCGTCGGCACCGAAGGCTTCGACGCGGGATGACGTTCCAGCAGGCCCTGACCCACGCGGCCACCGGCATCGAGGCGCGGCTGATGGCCGCCGTGGCCACCCTGCCCGCCAGCGCGGTGCACGATGCGATGGCCCATGCGTTGACCGGCGGCAAGCGGCTGCGCGGTTTTCTGGTGCTGGAGAGCGCCGCCCTGCACGGCGTCGCCGAAGCCCGGGCGATGCAGGCCGCCGCCGCGATCGAGGCGCTGCACGCCTATTCGCTGGTGCATGACGACCTGCCGGCGATGGACGACGACGACCTGCGCCGGGGCCGGCCCACCGTGCACCGCCAGTGGGACGAGGCGACCGCGATCCTGGCGGGCGACGCATTGCAGACGCTGGCCTTTGCCCTGCTGGCCGAGGAGGCGACCCACCCCGACCCCACCGTGCGCATCACCCTTGTGGCCAGCCTCGCGCAGGCATCGGGGGCGGCGGGCATGGTGCTGGGCCAGGCGCAGGACATCGCCGCCGAAAGCGCCGGCCGCCCCCTGACCCTCGAGGAGATCACGGCGCTGCAGGCGGGCAAGACCGGCGCGCTGATCGGCTGGGCGGCGCAGGCGGGCGCGGTGATGGGCGGCGCGGATCCGTCCCGCCTGGGCCGCTATGCCGCGGCGCTGGGGCTGGCCTTTCAGATCGCCGACGACATCCTTGACGTGGCGGGCGACGCCGATCTGGCCGGCAAGCGGCTGCGCAAGGACGCGGGCCGGCACAAGGCGACCTTCGTGTCGCTGCTGGGCCTGGAGGGTGCGCGCGCCCGCGCGGCCGAGCTCGTGGCCGAGGCCGAAGCCGCCCTCGCGCCCTACGGCGCGGACGCGGAGCGGTTGCGGCAGGCCGCCCGCTTCGTTATCGCCCGCGACATGTGACAGACGGATGACCCCATGACCGACCGCCCCCAGACCCCGCTCCTCGACCGCGTGCAGTCGCCCGCCGACCTCAAGGCGTTTTCCGACACCGAACTGGAGCGGCTCGCGCATGAACTGCGCGCCGAGACGGTCAGCACCGTGTCGGAAACCGGCGGCCATCTGGGCGCCGGCCTGGGCGTGGTGGAGATGACGGTGGCGCTGCATGCCGTGTTCGACGCACCGCGCGACAAGATCATCTGGGACGTGGGCCACCAGTGCTACCCCCACAAGATCCTGACCGGACGGCGCGACCGCATCCGCACCCTGCGCCAGAAGGGCGGCCTGTCGGGCTTCACCAAGCGCGCCGAGAGCGCCTATGACCCGTTCGGCGCGGCGCATTCCTCGACCTCGATCTCGGCCGCGCTGGGGTTTGCGGTGGCGCGCGATCTGGGCGGGTCGGTGCCGGAGGGGCTGGGCGATGCCATCGCGGTGATCGGCGACGGCGCGCTGTCGGCGGGCATGGCCTACGAGGCGCTGAACTGCGCGGGGCATGAAAAGCGCCGCCTGATCGTGATCCTCAACGACAACGAGATGTCCATCGCGCCGCCGGTGGGGGCGATGTCGAAGTACCTCTCGCGGCTCTATGCCGGCGCGCCGTTCCAGGAGCTCAAGGCGGTGGCCAAGGGCGCGGTGCGGATGCTGCCCCCGCCGTTGCAGGAAGGCGCCAAGCGCGCCAAGGACATCCTGAAGCACACCGTCGTCGGCGGCACGCTGTTCCAGGAGCTGGGATTCTCCTATGTCGGGCCGATCGACGGGCACGACATGGAGCAGCTGCTCGCGGTGCTGCGCACGGTCAAGGCGCGCGCCCACGGCCCGATCCTGATCCACGCCATCACCAGGAAGGGCAAGGGCTATGGCCCGGCCGAGGATGCCGCCGACCGCGGCCATGCCCGCGCCAAGTTCGACGTGCTGACCGGCAAGCAGAAGAAGGCCGCCTCCAACGCGCCGTCCTATACCAAGGTGTTCGCGCAGGCCCTGATCCGCGAGGCCGAGGCCGACCCCCGCATCGTCGCCGTCACCGCCGCGATGCCCGACGGCACCGGGCTGGACCTGTTCGCCGAACGCTTCGCCAACCGCTGCTTCGACGTGGGCATCGCCGAACAGCACGGCGTGACCTTCTGCGCGGGCATGGCGGCGGGGGGGCTTCGGCCGTTCTGCGCGCTGTACTCGACCTTCCTGCAGCGCGGCTACGACCAGGTCGTGCACGACGTGGCGATCCAGGGCCTGCCGGTGCGCTTTGCCATCGACCGGGCCGGGCTGGTGGGGGCGGATGGTGCCACGCATGCGGGGTCGTTCGACGTGGCCTACCTCGCGAACCTGCCGGGCTTTGTCGTCATGGCCGCCGCCGACGAGGCCGAGCTGGTGCACATGGTCGCCACCGCCGCCGCCCATGACAGCGGCCCCATCGCCTTCCGCTTTCCCCGCGGCGAGGGCACCGGCGTCGACATGCCCGAGCGCGGCGTGCCCCTGGAGATCGGCCGCGGCCGCATGATCCGCGAGGGCGCGGACGTCGCGATCCTGTCCTTCGGCACCCGCCTTCAGGAGGTGCTGAAGGCCTGCGAGGCGCTGGAGGCCCAGGGCATCCGTCCCACCGTCGCCGACGCGCGCTTTGCCAAGCCGCTGGACCGCGAGCTGATCCTGCGGCTTGCCGCCGACCACGCCGCCCTCATCACCATCGAGGAGGGCGCCGTGGGCGGCTTCGGCTCCCACGTCGCGCAGCTGCTGGCCGAGGAAGGCGCGTTCGACACCGGGCTGAAGTTCCGCTCCATGACCCTGCCGGACGCATTCATCGACCAGGCCAGCCCGGAGGACATGTACGCCGCCGCCGGGCTGACCGCCGCGGACATCGAGGCCCGGGTGCGCGCCCTGCTGCGCCCGGCGGACAAGGCCGCGCTGCGGGCCTGAGGCGCGCCCCGCTCAGGTGACGGTGATCGCCGCGTCCTCCTGGACCTCGGCGCCCGCATCGTCGCGCCATGTCAGCGTCAGCGTGCCCGAGCGCGGGGGCGCGACATGGAACTGAAAATAGGGGTTCGCCGACACCGCGGTGTCGAGGTCGGCCGCGAACACCTCCGCGCCATCGAAGGTCGCGCGGAAGCTCTCCACGATGTTGCGCGGCACGGTCGTGCCATCCGGGCCGGTGCGGTTGCCGGTCTCCATCGGGTGGGTGACGAGCGCGCGCACCTCGATCACCTCGCCCGGCGATATGCGGGTCGCGCTCAGGCGCACGCGGGCGCGTGGGTCTGCCATGGCGGGTCTCTCCTGTGCTGGGGGGTCAGCCGGCGCAGCCGCCCAGGGTGACGATGACCGACCGTTGGTCGATGTGGACGCTGCCGTCGCGCATCCGGGCCAGGGCGGTGACGGTCTGGCTGTCGGCCAGCCGGATGCGGGTCGTGACCGCCGCCCGCCCCGACAACGGCGAAAGGCGCAGGCGCACCACCGTCGGGCGCGGATTGGCGTCGGCCAGGATCAGCACCTCGGTCACATGATCGGCGGCCGTCATGGGGCTGTCGATGGCAACCGAAAGCAGCACCGCCTCGCCATTGTCGGCCACATCGGGCAGGTCCAGGCGGACGCGGCCCGGGATCGGCACGGCCCCGCCGGCAAAGGCGCGCACCTCTGCCGCCAGCGGCGTGTCGGCGGTGGCGGGCCATGCCCCCACGACCCCCAGCGCAAGCCCGCCCAGAAGGGTCTGGCGACGGCTCAGTTCCACGCGCATCGGTGCCTCCCTCGCTGCCTGTCGGTGGGGTTCTAGGCGGTGGCGGGCGCGGTTTCCACCGGCGGCACCCCGACCGCGCCCGGGCGGGCCGGACATCCGGACCGGGCGTGGGCCGATGTGCGGGACCGCCCGCCCACGCCCGCGCCCTGCGACGCGACGGGGTCCGTGGCGGCGCCCGCCCGCCGGAACGCTGTTCTTTTCCGCGTCAGGGCGCGGATCAGAAGGGCACGTCGCCGGCCTGATCGGCGGGGACGACGAAGCGGGCGACGATGTGCTTGTCCCCGGCCTTGTCGAAGGTGATCGACAGCTTGTCGCCCTCCACCGCCGCGACGGTGCCATAGCCGAACTTGGTGTGGAACACCCGGTCGCCGGGGCCGTGCACCGGGGTTGCGGTGGCGTCGATGGTCATGTGGCGGGCCTCGCGCGGCTGGGCCATGGACCGGCGCGCGGCGCCCGCCTGCATCCGCCGCCACCCCGGCGAGGCATAGACATCCGCCCGCGCCACCCGATCCTCCAGCCCCGTCGCGGGCGCTGCGGCGCCAAAACCGCCGCCATACAGCCCCGGCGGCGTCAGCACATCCACATGCGCCGCCGGCACCTCGTCGATGAAGCGCGAGGGCAGCTGCGACTGCCACTGGCCATAGACCCGGCGGTTGGCGGCGAACGAGATCGTGCACAGCGCCTCGGCCCGGGTGATGCCGACGTAGGCCAGGCGCCGTTCCTCCTCCAACCCGCGCTTGCCGCTTTCGTCCATGGCGCGTTGCGAGGGGAACAACCCGTCCTCCCAGCCCGGCAGGAACACCGCGGGAAACTCCAGCCCCTTGGCGGCGTGAAGGGTCATGATGGAGACCTTCTCGGTCCCCTCCTCCTGCGCGTTGTCCATGATCAGCGCGACATGCTCCAGGAACCCCTGCAGGTTCTCGAAGTTCTCCAGCGCCTTGACCAGTTCCTTGAGGTTCTCCAGCCGACCCGGCCCCTCGGGCGTCTTGTCGTTCTGCCACATCCCGACGTAGCCGGACTCCTCCAGGATCTTCTCGGCCAGCTCGATATGGGAGACCTGCACGGGGCCGGCGCGCTCGATCAAATCGTCGGCGGGCGGGCCCTGATCCAGCGCCAGCGCGTGCCAGCGCCCGATCCCGTCGATCAGCCGCCTGAGTTCCCGCGCCCCCTTGCCCGACAGCCCGCCGTCCGCCAGCAGCCGCGCCGCCCCCTGCACCAGCGACACGCCCGCATCGCGCGCCGCCGCCCGGATCGCCTGTTGCGCCTTGTCACCCAGCCCCCGCTTGGGGGTGTTGACCACGCGTTCAAACGCCAGATCGTCTGTGGGCGAGATCGCAAGGCGGAAATACGCCATCGCGTCGCGGATCTCCAACCGCTCGTAGAACCGCGGCCCGCCGATCACGCGATAAGGCAGCCCGATGGTCAGGAACCGATCCTCGAACGCGCGCATCTGGTGGGAGGCGCGCACGAGAATCGCCATGCCGTCCAGCGACAGGGGCGCGCCCCGGCCCTGGTGGAGCGCCTCGATCTCCTCGCCGATCCAGCGGGCCTCCTCCTCGCCGTCCCAGTGGCCGATGAGGCGGACCTTGTCGCCGCCCTCGGCCTCGGTCCACAGCGTCTTGCCCAGCCGCCCCTCGTTGGCGGCGATCAGCCCCCCGGCGGCGGACAGGATATGCGCGGTGGAGCGGTAGTTCTGTTCGAGCCGGACCACCGTGGCGCCGGGGAAATCCTGCTCGAATCGCAGGATGTTGCCGACCTCGGCGCCGCGCCAGCCATAGATCGACTGGTCGTCGTCACCCACGCAGCAGATGTTGCGGTGCGCCTGCGCCAGCAGCCGCAGCCACAGGTACTGGGCCACGTTGGTGTCCTGGTATTCGTCCACCAGGATGTAGCGGAAGCGGCGCTGGTACTCCTCCAGGATATCCGGCCGCGTCTGGAACAGCGTCACGCAGTGCAGCAGCAGATCGCCGAAATCCACCGCGTTCAGCGCCTTCAGCCGCGCCTGATAGGCGGCATAGAGCGCGGGGCCACGGTCGTTGAAGGCGCCCGCCTCGCTCGCCGGGATGCTGTCGGGGCGCCAGGCGCGGTTCTTCCAGTTGTCGATGATGCCCGCCAGTTGCCGCGCGGGCCAACGTTTCTCATCGATGCCGGCCGCCACGATCTCCTGCTTGAGCAGGCGCTGCTGGTCGTCGGTATCGAGGATGGTGAAGTTCGACTGCAACCCCACAAGTTCCGCGTGGCGGCGCAGGATCTTGACCCCGATGGCGTGGAAGGTGCCCAGCCATGGCAGCGCCTCCGCGCCTTCGCCCAACAGTGTGGCGACGCGGGTCTTCATCTCGCGCGCGGCCTTGTTGGTGAAGGTGACCGCGAGGATCTCCCACGGGCGGGCGCGGCCCATGTGCAGGATCTGCGCGATCCGGCAGGTCAGCGCGCGGGTCTTGCCGGTCCCGGCGCCCGCCAGCATCAGCACGGGACCATCCACGGCCTCCACCGCCGCGCGCTGCGCGGGGTTGAGGCCGTCGAGCCAGGGCGCAAGGCGCGGGCCGGGCATCGCGCGGGCGGAAAGGGGCAGGTCACTCATGCGGGGCAGTCTAGCGCGCCGCAGCGCGGGGGGAAAGCCGCTGTTCGCGCCTTGTTCCCGTCACGCATGAAAACGCCCCCCGGAGGCGTCAGCCGTCCGGGGGGCGCGAGGGGCCGTGCCGCGATCACTCGATCATCGGCAGAAGCTGGTCGAGCGAGGCCTTCGCATCGCCGTAGAACATGCGCGTGTTCTCCTTGAAGAACAGCGGGTTCTCGATCCCGGAATACCCCGTGCCCGCGCCGCGCTTGGAGACGAACACCTGCTTGGCCTTCCACACCTCCAGCACCGGCATCCCGGCGATGGGGCTGTTGGGGTCGTCCTGGGCGGCCGGGTTGACGATGTCGTTGGAGCCGATGACGATGGCCACATCCGTCTCGGGGAAGTCCTCGTTGATCTCGTCCATCTCCAGGACGATGTCATAGGGGACCTTGGCCTCGGCCAGCAGCACGTTCATGTGGCCCGGCAGGCGGCCTGCGACGGGGTGGATGGCAAAGCGCACCTCCTTGCCCCGCGCGCGCAGCTTGCGGGTCAGCTCCGACACCGCGCCCTGCGCCTGGGCCACGGCCATGCCGTAGCCGGGGATGATGATGACGCTGTCGGCATCGTTCAGCGCCGCGGCCACGCCCCCCGCGTCGATGGCGATCATCTCGCCCTCGACGGCCTGCTGCTCGCCGGTGGCGCCGCCCCAGCCGCCCAGGATCACGTTGATGAACTTGCGGTTCATCGCCTTGCACATGATGTAGGACAGGATCGCCCCCGAGGACCCCACCAGCGCCCCGGTCACGATCAGCAGATCGTTGGACAGCGTGAAGCCGATCGCCGCCGCCGCCCAGCCCGAGTAGCTGTTGAGCATCGAGACGACCACCGGCATGTCCGCGCCGCCGATCCCCTGGATCAGGTGCCAGCCGATGAAGAACGCCAGCGCCGACAGGATCAGCAGCGGCACCATGGAATACGCCGCATCCGCCGGCAGGTTCATGTACCAGATCGCCACCAGCAGCGACGCCGCCGCCGCGGCCGCGTTCAGCATGTGCCCGCCGGGCAGCTGCTTGGGCTTGCCGTCGACCTTGCCCGCCAGCTTGCCATAGGCGATCACCGAGCCGGTGAAGGTCACAGCGCCGATGAAGATCGCGAAGATGATCTCCAGTTGCAGGAACGTCAGCTCGGCGGGGTCCTTGGTCGACACCAGCGCCGCAAAGGCCGAGTAATCCTGCGCCGTCAGGCCCGCGGCGCGGTCCATCATCACCCGCAGCCGCTCGATGTCGGCGTTCCAGGCGACGAACACCGCCGCCAGACCCACAAAGCTGTGCAGCGCCGCCACCAGCTGCGGCATCTCGGTCATCTCGACCTTCTTGGCGACATACCAGCCGATGGCGGCGCCGATGACGATCATCGGCGCCATCAGCCAGACATTTCCGATGCCGGGGCCGAAGATGGTGAAGCCCACCCCCACGGCCATGCCGACGATGCCGTACCAGACGGCGCGCTTGGCCTTTTCCTGATTGCTCAGCCCGCCAAGCGACAGGATGAACAGAACGCTGGCCGTGATCGCGGCCGCAGAGACGAATCCGATCTCGAGCATGTCTCTCCCCCGCCGGTCAGGATTTCTGGAACATGGCGAGCATGCGCCGTGTCACGACAAAGCCGCCGACGATGTTGATCGTTGCGATCAGCACCGAAAAGGCCGCGAGGATCACCACGATCCAGTTGCCCGAGCCGATCTGAAGGATCGCCCCCAGCACGATGATGCCGGAGATGGCGTTGGTCACCGCCATCAGCGGCGTGTGCAGGCTGTGGCTGACGCCCCAGATCACCTGGAAGCCGACAAAGCACGCCAGCACGAACACGATGAAATGCTGCATGAAGGACGCCGGCGCGATCTGGCCCAGCAGCAGCATCAGCGCACCCCCGGCGGCCAGCAGCAGCACCTGGCTGCGGGTCTGGCTGCGGAACGCGGCCATTTCGGCGGCGCGCTTTTCCTCGGCCGTGAGTTCCTTTTTCTTTTCCTTGGGCTTCTGCGCCGCGATCGCCTTCACCTTGGGCGGCGGCGGCGGGAAGGTGATCTCGCCGTCATGCGCCACGGTGGCGCCGCGGATCACGTCGTCCTCCATGTTGTGGACGATCGTGCCGTCCTTCTCCGGCGTCAGGTCGGTCAGCATGTGCCGGATGTTGGTCGCGTACAGCGTGGACGCCTGCGCCGCCATCCGGCTGGGGAAATCGGTGTAGCCGATCACGATCACGCCGTTGTCGGTCACGATGCGCGCGTCCGGCACGGTCAGGTCGCAGTTGCCACCCTTCTCGGCGGCCAGGTCGACGATGACGCTGCCGCGCTTCATCAACTTGACCATGTCCTCGGTCCACAGCTTGGGCGCGGGCCGGCCGGGGATCAGGGCGGTGGTGATGACGATGTCGATGTCGGGCGCCAGCTCGCGGAATTTCTCCAGCTGCTTTTCACGGAACTCCGGGCTGGAGGGGGCGGCATAGCCCCCCGTCGCGGCGCCGTCCTGCGCGGCTTCGTCGAAATCGAGGAACACGAACTCCGCGCCCATCGATTCGATCTGCTCGGCCACCTCGGGGCGCACGTCGAACGCCAGCGTGATCGCGCCAAGGCTGGTCGAGGCGCCGATCGCCGCAAGCCCCGCAACACCCGCGCCCACAACCAGAACGCGCGCGGGCGGCACCTTGCCCGCCGCCGTCACCTGCCCGGTGAAGAAGCGGCCGAAGTTCGCGCCCGCCTCGATCACCGCGCGGTAGCCCGCGATGTTGGCCATCGACGACAGCGCGTCCATTTTCTGGGCACGGCTGATGCGCGGGACCATGTCCATGGCGACGACGGTCGCGCCGCGGGCCTTGGCGGCCTCCAGCGCGGCCTCGTTCTGCGCCGGCCAGAAGAACGAGATCAGGGTCTGGCCACGCCGCAGGCGCTCCAGCTCCTCCAGCCGCGGTTCGCGGACCTTGACCACCACCTCAGCGGCGGCAAACAGCGCCGAGGCGTCGGCGACGACCTCGACCCCGGCCTCGGCATAGGCGGCGTCGGAAAACCCCGCGCCCGCGCCCGCGCCCGCCTCGATCAGGCAGGCATGACCCAGCTTCTGCAGCGCGCGTGCGCTGTCGGGGGTCATGGCCACCCGGGCCTCACCCTCGATGATCTCCCTCGGAGCTCCGATCTTCACGTCTGCACCCCCTTCGTGGTCTCTTTGGCACCGCACGCCACCGCGCCGCCGCGCGGCCCGCGCCCTCTTATAGCGCGCAACAATCTTTCGCAAGCGTCCGCCCCGGTGAAACCGAAATCACCCCGGCCGCTCAGATCCAGCGCCGCACGCGGGCGCGGTAGGCGTTGAAATCATCTCCGAAGGCGTGATGCAAGCGCTCCTCCTCCGGACGGATGAAACGCACCTCCACCACCCACATGAACACCGGCACCAGCAGCAGCGACACCCACGCCTCCCACCGCAGCACAAAGCCCGCCAGGAGCAACACATCCGCGAGATAGATCGGGTTGCGGCTCAGGCGATAGATGCCGCCGGTGATCAGCGCCCGCGGCGCGCGGTGCGGCACGAGGGTGGTGCCCAGCCGAAGGAACTGCGGCGTCGCGAGCACCATCAGCCCAAGACCCGCCAGCACCAGCGCGCCGCCCAACCAGCCCGGCCAGGTGCCCGTCGGCTGCATCGACGGGCCGGGCATCAGCCACACCTGTCCCCACGCCAGACCAAGGAACCCCAGCAGCCAGACCGGCGGATAATCAAGCCAGCGCATGTTCCACCCCCTGCTCCTGCCTCCCCTCAAC
>NZ_NHSD01000309.1 GCF_016653255.1 Rhodobaculum claviforme | reverse complement strand
GGGCGGGCCGTGCGGTCTGGGGTCCGGTGGACGGCCGCGCGCGGGTGCGCGGGGGGTTTCAGGGCAATCCCGTGGGGTTCCGCGCGGTGCGCCTGATCGCCGAGGCCGCCGCCGCGCTGCCGCTGGTGTTGCAGGATTGCGAGCGCCGCTACGAGACGCATCCCCTGATGGGGCTGATGCGCCAGCCCAACCCGGTGCAGGGCCGCGCGGAGTTTCTGGAGGCGCTGTTCTCGCAGCTGCTGCTGTCGGGCAACGCCTATGTCGAGGCGGTGGGCGACGAGGAGACGTCGGACACGGGGGCCCTGCCGCTGGAGCTGCATGTGCTGCGCTCGGACCGGATGCGGGTGTTGCCGGGGCCGGATGGCTGGCCGGAGGCATATGAGTACGCCGTGGGCAACCGCAGGCATCGCTTCGACATGACCCGAGAGGTGGCGCCGGTCTGCCATATCCGCACGTTCCATCCGCTCGACGACCATTACGGGCTGTCGCCGCTGGAGGCCGCCGCGACCGCGCTGGAGGTGCACAACGCCGCCTCGCGCTGGTCGCAGGCGCTGCTGGAGAATGCCGCGCGGCCCTCGGGGGCGATTGTCTATACCGGCGCCGACGGGCATGGCGGGCTGTCGCCGGACCAGTACGACCGGCTGGTGGCCGAGATCGAGGCCAACCATCAGGGTGCGCGCAATGCCGGGCGCCCGATGCTGCTGGAAGGGGGCCTCGACTGGAAGCAGATGGGCTTCTCGCCCTCCGACATGGAATTCCAGAAGACCAAGGAAGCCGCCGCGCGCGAGATCGCGATGGCCTTCGGGGTGCCGCCGATGCTGCTGGGGATCCCCGGAGATGCCACCTATGCCAATTACCAGGAGGCCAACCGCGCGTTCTATCGCCTGACGGTGGTGCCGCTGGCGACCCGTGTGGCGGCGGCGCTGGCGCACTGGCTGTCGGGGTTCTCGGGCGAGGTGGCGGAGCTGCGGCCCGACCTGGATCAGGTGCCCGCGCTGGCCGAGGAGCGTGACCAGCAGTGGCGCCGCGTGGGCAAGGCGACATTCCTGACCGATGCGGAGAAGCGCGCGATCCTTGGGTTGCCGCGTCTGTCGGAGGCGACATGACACCGCGCCGCCCGGCGCGCAGCACCCGCTGTTCGCACGAGACCTTCGATGCGGCCCACGCGCGCATCGAGGCCAACGAGCGCGTGGCCGAGGAGCGCTGGGCGGCGCTCGAGTTCCGGCTTGGCCGGATCGAGGCGATGCTGGAGCGGCTGGAGCGTCGGCTGTGGCTGACGGTCTACGGCGTTCTGGGCGCGATCCTGGCGCAGCTGGGAATTTCCCTGCTGCCCGGGCTGCCGCTGTGAGCGGCCGGCGTGGGCTGGACGGGCGACCGGGCGGCTGAGGGCCCGGATATCAGAAAAGGGCGAGCGATGACGGAGATTCTGGGGTTGGAGCGCAAGTTCCACCGACCCGAGACCGGTCTGGTGGTGACCGACGGCAATGGGGTGGCGGGCTATGCCTCGGTGTTCGGGCGGCGTGACAGCGGCGGCGACACGGTGGTGGCGGGGGCGTACGCGGCCTCGCTCAGGCGCCTGACGGAGGAGGGGCGGCGGGTCAAGATGCTGTGGCAGCACGATCCCACCCGCCCCATCGGCGTCTGGGAGGAGGTGGTGGAGGATGACCGCGGCCTGTGGGTGCGCGGGCGGCTTCTGCCGGAGGTGGCCAAGGGGCGCGAGGCGGCGGCGCTGATCGCGGCGGGCGCGCTGGACGGGCTGTCGATCGGCTATCGCACGGTCAAAGCCGAGCGGGAACGCAACGGTGGCCGGCGCCTGGTGGCGCTGGAGCTGTGGGAGGTCTCGCTCGTGACGTTTCCGATGCAGTCCGAGGCGCGCGTCGGCGCGAAGGCCGAGGCGGCCGAGGACGCCGAGGGTGTCCTGCGCGAGTTGGCGCAGGCGTTGGCGACCGCGCGCCAGGTGCTGGGCGGGCAGGGCATCGCCGAGGGGTTTGAGGGTGGCAAGAAAGGATGACGCGATGAGCGACACACAGACGGCGGCGGGCACGGAGCGCGCCACCGACACCCATCCGGCGCGCGAGGTCAAAGCCGCGCTGACCGGATTTCTGAGCGAGTTCGCGGCGCAGCACGCCGAACTTCGCACCCGAGTTCAACAACAGGAAGAGCGACTGACCATGCTGGATCGCAAACACGCCCGCCTTTCGTCCTCTGCCGGGCGCCCGTCCCTGTCCACTGGCGCCGAGGCCGAGCCGATGCACCGCAAGGCGTTCGCGGCCTATCTGCGCTCGGGCGCCGATGAGGCGCTGCGCGGGGTGTCGCTGGAGGGCAAGGCCATGCGCACCTCGGTCAACGCCGAGGGCGGGTTTCTGGTCGATCCCGAGACCGCCGAGGCGATCCAGGGGGTGCTGCACTCGGCCGCGTCGATCCGGGCCATCGCCAATGTGGTGACGGTGGAGGCGACCTCGTTCGACGTGCTGGTGGACCACAGCGAGCTGGGCACCGGCTGGGCCACCGAGGCGGGCCCGGCGACCGAGACCGGCACACCGTTGATCGACCGCATCTCCATCCCGCTGCACGAGCTGTCGGCGATGCCGAAGGCGAGCCAGCGGTTGCTGGACGATGCCGCGTTCGACATCGAGGGCTGGCTGGCCGGGCGCATCGCGGATCGCTTTGCGCGGGCCGAGGCGGCGGCGTTCATCTCGGGTGACGGGGTGGACAAGCCCAAGGGGTTCCTGAACCATCTGGCGGTCGCGAACACAGCCTGGCAGTGGGGGCGGCTGGGTTATGTGCCGTCCGGGGCCGCGGGGGCGTTCAAGGCCGCCAACGGGGCCGATGCCATCGTCGATCTGGTCTATGCGCTGGATGCGCCCTACCGGGCCGGGGCGGTGTTCGTGATGAACTCCAAAACCGCCGGAGCCGTGCGCAAGATGAAGGACGGTGACGGGCGGTTCCTGTGGTCCGACGGGCTGGCCGCGGCGGAGCCCGCGCGGCTGATGGGCTATCCGGTGCTGGTGGCCGAGGACATGCCCGACATCGGCGCAGGCGCCCACGCGATCGCCTTTGGCGACTTCCGCGCGGGCTACACCATCGCCGAGCGGCCCGACCTGCGGGTGCTGCGCGATCCGTTCTCGGCCAAGCCGCATGTGCTGTTCTATGCCACGCGGCGCGTGGGCGGCGATGTCAGCGACTTCAAGGCGATCAAGCTGCTGCGCTTCGCCACCAGCTGAGGCGGCGCGCGCAATTGACAGACCCCGCGCCCGGACATGCCGGGCGCGGGCAGGCCGCGCTGTGGCCAGCCCCCTCCCCGAGCCGATGGAGACGATGACGATGCTGACGGAGGTCAATCGCTTGCCCGACGCCGCGCTGCCGCTGGAGATCTGCAAGGCGCATCTGCGACTGGGCCATGGCTTTGCCGATGATGGCGGCCAGGACGGTCTGATTGCCCGCTATCTTCGGGCGGCCATGATGGCGATCGAGGCGCGCATCGGCAAGGTGCTGATCCAGCGCGACTTTCGCCTGCGGCTGGCGGACTGGCGCGACCCGCGGGGGCAGGTGTTTCCGGTTGCGCCCGTGGTGTCGGTGCATGGCGTGGCGATTGTGGATCGCGACGGTGTCGCGCAGGCGGTGGACCCGGCGCTGTATCGGCTGGAGCCGGACCCGCATCGGCCATTCTTGCGGCCGGCCGGCTGGATGTTGCCGCAGCCCCCGTCGCGCGGCGCGGTGGAGGTCACCTTCACCGCGGGTTTCGGGGCCGACTGGCAGGGTGTGCCGGAGGATCTGGCCCAGGCGGTCATGATGCTGGCCGCGCAGTACCATGAAAGTCGCCATGGTGCCGCCCCGATGCCCGCGGGTGTGGTTGCGCTGATCGCAAGCTGGCGGGTGGTGCGGACATCCGCAGGGGGTGGCCGATGAGGGCGCCTGCGCTGACCCGGCGGCTGGTGCTGGAGGTGCAGCTGCGCGAGGGCGACGGGGCCGGGGGCTATGCCGATCGGTGGGAGCCGCTGGGCACGCTGTGGGCCGAGTTGCGCGCCGGAGCGGGGCGCGAGCGCGAAGGGCCGGGCGTTCCCATGGGGCGCGTGCCCTATCGCATCACCGTACCGGCCGCACCGCACGGGGCGCTGTCGCGCCCGCGTCCCGACCAGCGGTTCCGCGAGGGCGCGCGGGTGTTTGCGATCCTGGCCGTGGCCGAACGCGATCCCTGCGGCGCCTATCTGACCTGCTTTTGCGAAGAGGAGGAGCCGGCATGAGTTACGCAACGGCCGCCGCGCTGCAAGCGGCGGTGTATGCGCGCCTGGCCAGCGATCCGGTGGTCACGCAGCAGGTGGGCGGTGCGATCCATGATGCCGTGCCAGCGGGGACGCCCCCCGGCACCTTTGTCGTCGTGGGGCAGGGCGAGACGGTGGACCGCTCCTGCGTGACCACGCCTGCGGCCGAGCATCGGCTTCGGATCAGCGTCATCAGCAACGCGGCCGGGTTCCAGCGCGCCAAGGAAGCCGCCGCCGCCGTGTCGGACGCGATGCTGGCCGATCCGGTGCCCGTGCTGCCGCGCGGCCGGGTGGTGGGCGTGTGGTTCGCGCGTGCCGAGGCCGGGCGGGTGCGCGGCACGGGCGCGCGGCGGATTGAGCTGACCTTTCGCGTCCTCGTCGAGGACTGACCGGCCACGGGCCAGATTTCAGCAGGGAGTGCATCCGATGGGAGCGCAGAACGGCAAGGATCTTCTGATCAAGATGGACATGGACGGGGCGGGCGCCTTTGTCACGGTGGCGGGGTTGCGGGCGACGCGGCTGACGTTCAACGCCGAGACGGTGGATGTCACCAACCTCGACAGTGCGGGGGGCTGGCGGGAGTTGCTGGCCGGCGCGGGGGTCAAGAGCGCCGCGATCTCCGGCTCGGGGGTATTTCGCGATGCCGAGAGCGATGCGCGGGTGCGCCAGACCTTCTTTGCCGGAGAGGTGGCGGGGTTCCGGGTCGTGGTGCCCGATTTCGGCCTGATCGAGGGGCCGTTCCAGGTCACTTCGGTCGAGTATGCAGGCAGCCACAACGGCGAGGCGACGTATTCGCTCAGCCTCGCGTCGGCGGGTGCGCTGGGTTTCGAGGCGCTGTGATGGCCAATCCGCATGCGGGCGAGGTCGCGCTTTGGGTCAACGGACGGCGCGAGGTTCTGAAGCTGACGCTGGGGGCGTTGGCGGAGCTGGAGGCGGGGATGCGCACCGACAGCCTCGTGGCGCTGGTGGAGCGCTTCGAGAGTGGCCGCTTCACCACCCGCGATGTCCTGTGTGTGCTGGTGGCGGGGTTGCGTGGCGGCGGCTGGCCCGGTGATGCCGACGACATTGCCCAGGCCGACATCCGCGGTGGCCCGGTGGAGGCCGCCCGCGTGGCCGCCCAGCTGCTGGCGCGGGCGTTCGCCGGGCACGGGCTGGCATGACCGCAGCGCCGGGCTTCGACTGGCCGGGGTTGATGCGGCTGGGGATCGGTCGGCTGGGCCTGCGCCCGGCCGAGTTCTGGGCGCTGACGCCGGTGGAGCTGTTGATGATGCTGGGTCCCGCGCCCACGCCGGGCCCGCTGGATGCGGCCGGGCTGGCGGCGCTGGCGGCGCGGTTTCCCGACACGGTGAAAGGAGAGGGTCATGGATGACATGGACACGCGCGTCAGTGCGCTGGAGGCGAGCCTGGATGGTGCGCGCGGTGCGACCCAGGCGTTCGATGCGGAGCTGGCGCAGATGGGCCGGACCATGGGCCTGACGGGCCGCGAGGTCGACGGGCTGGGCCGACAGGTCGGCAACGGTTTGCGGCGGGCCTTTGACGGCATGGCGATGGACGGGATGAAGCTGTCGGATGCGCTGCGCTCGGTGTCGCGGTCGATGGTGGATGCGGTCTATTCGGCGTCGGTCCGACCGGTGCAGGGGGCTGTTGGGGGGGCTGTCTCGCAGGGGGTCCAGTCGATGATGCAGTCGTTCCTGCCGTTTGCCTCGGGTGGGCAGTTCGCGCAGGGGCGGGTGATGCCGTTTGCCGAGGGCGGCATCGTGTCCGGCCCGGTCGCATTCCCCATGCGCGGCGGCCAGACCGGCCTGATGGGAGAGGCCGGGCCCGAG
>NZ_NHSD01000308.1 GCF_016653255.1 Rhodobaculum claviforme | reverse complement strand
GGGCGCACAGCGCGGCCTCGTTCGGGGCGGCCTCGGCCGGGGGCGGGTGGCCCGCGCCGGTGCGCGCGGCGCGCATCAGCCACTGGCCCAGCAGGTCGAACACCAGATCGCGCCGATCCTCGGCGCCGCGCCCGCCCATCGCCTGCGCCACCGCCAGCAGCCCGGTGCGGTCCACCCGCGGCAGGCCCGACAGCAGCCCCACCAGCCGGGCATAAAGCGCCGTCCCCTCCAGCGTCACCAGCCCCACCGCCGCCCCGACCGAGCCGTGGGCCAACTCGGCCACCGCCGCGGTGTCCTCGACCGCGACCCCGGCCTGGTCCAGCGCCCGGCCCATGTCCCCGGCCCCCAGCGGCGCCAGCGCCAGCGGCCGGCAGCGCGAGCGGATGGTGGGCAGCAACGCCGCCGGGCGGTGGCACACCAGGAACAGCACGGTGCGGGGTGGCGGTTCCTCCAGCAGCTTGAGAAGGGCGTTCGCGGCCTCGGGGGTCAGGTCGTCGGCGGCATCCACGATCACCGCGCGCCAGCCCCCGTCGGCGGCGCTGAGGGTCAGGAACTCCTGCAACCGGCGCGCCTCGTCCACGCCGATACGGGCGGGCAGGCGTTTCTTCTCCGGGTCCCAGGCGCGGCGCAGAAGCAGCAGGCGACCTTCGGACAGGGCGGCCATACGGCGCGCCACGGGATGATCGGCGGGCACATCCAGGGTCGTTGCCCCCGTGCCGAACGCCAGCAGTGCCCGCGCCAGCCGCCAAGCCAGCGTTGCCTTGCCCACCCCTCGCGGGCCTGTCAGCAGCCAGCCGTGATGCAGCCGCCCGCCGGCCAGCGCGGCGCGGAAGTCCGCCTCGGCGGCGTGCTGTCCGAACAGCTGCGCGGTGTGGCGCGGGTGGGGGACGCCGTCGATGCGGTCGGCCTCGGGGATGTCGCCTGCGCTCACGGCAGGACCTCGGCCGCCAGGGCGTCGATGCGGGCGGCGACCGCGTCCTCGGGGCCGTCGGCGGGCACCAGACGCACGCGGTCGGGGAATTCGGCGGCCAGCGCGCGAAAGCCCGCCGCAAGCCGGGTCTGGAACGCGAGGCCCATCGCCTCGAACCGGTCCTGCGCGGCGCCGCGCGCCAGCCCGCGCGCCGCCGCGTCGGCGGGGTCTAGGTCGAGCACGAAGGTTCGCGCCGGCTCCACCCCGATGAATTCGGCATGCAGCCGGTCGGCGGCGCCGCGCAGCGGGCCACGCAGGCCCTGATAGACGCGGGTGGAATCGGCGAAGCGGTCGCAGATCACCACCGCCCCGCGCGCCAGCGCGGGCGCGATCGTGCGCTCCAGATGGTCGCGGCGCGCGGCGGTGAACAGCAGCAGTTCCGCCTGTGCCGACCAGCGGCCGGGCGCGCCCTCGACCAGCAGCGCGCGGATGTCCTCGGCGCCCGGCGCGCCGCCGGGTTCGCGCGTCAGCACCACGTCGCGGCCGCGCGCGCGCAGGGTGTCCGCCAGACGGCGCGCCTGGGTCGACTTGCCGCTGCCGTCGATGCCCTCGAAGGTGATGAACACGCCGCTCATGCCCGCGTCACAGGCCGGCGGCACGGTCGCTCATGGCTGCGCGCGCGCGATCCCACAGCACCCCGGCGGCGGCCTGCACCCGCACGGCGAAATTGCCGCGCCCGACGTCGGATTCCGCCACCAGCGGCACCCGCAGCGGTGCAAGGTCGGGCAGGGTCACCACCAGTTCGCCCACCCGCTGGCCCGCGCGCACCGGCGCCTCCAGCGGGCCGTCATAGACGACCTCGGCGGTGACGGCGTCGGTGGCCTGAAGCGCGGGCACCAGCACAACCAGATCCTCGGGCACCACGAGGCCGACCTGACGCGCCTCGCCCAGCCAGACCTCGGCCTCGGCGACACGGGCGCCGGCGGCCAGCACACGGCGTTCGGCGAACTGCCGGAAGGCCCAGTTGATGATGCGCTCGGCTTCCTCGGCGCGCTCGCGCTCGCTGCCAAGGCCGCCGATGACGAAGATCACCCGGCGCCCCCCCTGTTCGGCCGATCCCGCGAGGCTGAACCCCGCCGCCGAGGTGAACCCGGTCTTCAGCCCGTCCAGCCCGATTCCGGCGGTCAGCAGCGGCACCCGGTTGGACTGGGTGATGTCGTTCCAGGTGAAGCTCAGCTCCGACAGATAGGGGTAATACTGCGGAAAGTCGCGGATCAGCCGCTCCGACAGGATCGCGAGATCGCGCTTGGACATGCGGTGCTGGGGGTGGGGCCAGCCGGAGGCGTTCATCAGCGTGGTGCCGGTCATGCCCAGCGCGCGCGCGCGCTCGGTCATCTGGCGGGCGAAATTCTCCTCGGTGCCGGCCAGCCCTTCGGCCACCACGACGGTCGCATCATTGCCCGACAGCACGGCAATGCCGCGGATCAGATCCTCCACCGTGGGGCGGTGGCGCTCCTCCACGAACATGCGCGAACCGCCCATCTCTCTCGCGCGCGTCGACACCGGCAGGGTGGTGTCCAGGCTCAGGCGGCCGTCCTCGATCGCCTCGAACACCATGTTCAGGGTCATCAGCTTGGACATCGACGCGGGCGGCAGCGGCGTGTCGGCATCCTTTTCCAGCAGGATGGTGCCGGTGTTGAAGTCCACCACGATGGCCGAGGTCGCGCGCGTCTCGAAGCTGGCGGCGGCGGGCGTGGCAAGCGCGGCGGCCACCGCGGCGGCCAGCACATGCGGCAGCGCCCTGGGCAGCGGCCGTTGCAGGGCGGTGACGATCCGGCGGGCGAGGGTCCGGCGGGCGAGGGTCCGGCGGGCGAGGGGGTGCATCATGGACAACCTGTGGGGTGGTGGTGGCGGGGGCTGTTGCCGGAAGAAAGGGCGCACGCTGGACCCTAGCCCCTGGCGCGGGCCTTGGGAAGGCATGGGCGGGGGCGCCGTCCGGTCACGAACGCGCGGGCGGTCTCATTCGCCGGGACGCTCCAGCGAGAACACCTCCGACACGGCGGTGTAGTCCTTGTAGCCCAGCCGCGCGAGCGGGTGGAAGCGGGTCACGTCGAAGCGTCCGTCGACCACGCAGTCGTCGCGCATGTGCACGCCCGTCACCTCGCCCAGCACCAGAAAGTTGTGCGCGCCGCGCAGCTCCACGATCTGGATCAGGCGGCACTCCAGCGCGGCGGGGGCGTCGGCCACGCGCGCGCAGGCGATGGTGGCGCACTCGGCGCGCGCGATGGCCGCGTCGGTGAATTCGTCGGTGTCGCGCGGCCAGGGACCGGAGGTGCGGTTCATCGCCGCCGCCGCCGCCCGTTCCACGATGTTGACGCAGAAGACCCCGGTGTCGCGGATGTTGGCCACCGTGTCCTTGGTGCCGTCGCGGTCCGGCTTGGCCGAGGTGGAGGCGAACATCACCTGCGGCGGCACATAGGCGACCGCGTTGAAGAACGAATAGGGCGCAAGGTTGTCCGACCCGTCCGCGCCCCGGCTGGAGATCCAGCCGATGGGGCGGGGCGCCACGATGGCGTTGAACGGGTTGTGCGGCAGGCCGTGGCCGTCTTCGGGGCGATAGAACATGCTCTCTCCTGTGGCGGTCGCGGGCGGTTTGCCCCTGACCTAGCCGCATGCTACCGGCGCCGCCAGTGCGCATGGCCGGCGGCGGCGGGGAGGGATGCGGTGGAACTGGCCCTGGAACGGCCCGAGGACCTCTGGGAGGTGGAGGCGCTGTATGACCTATGCTTTGCGCCGGGGCGCGAGGCGCTGTCGTCCTATCGGTTGCGTGCGGATGTGGCCCCGGTGGCCGCGCTGTGCCTGACGTTGCGCGACGGCGGGGTGCTGGCGGCTGCGATCCGGCACTGGCCGGTGTCGGTGGGCGGGCAGGCGGCGCTGCTGCTGGGCCCGGTCGCCGTCCATCCCACCCGGCAGGGCGAGGGCCTGGGCGGCTGGCTCATCGACGAGAGCCTTGCCCGCGCGCGCGCGCTAGGCTGGGCGCGGGTGATGCTGGTGGGCGACGCGCCCTACTACAGCCGCTTCGGCTTTGTCCGGCTGGAGGGGGTGGAGATGCCGCCCCCCACCAACCCCGACCGCGTTCTGGGTCTGGCGCTGGTGCCCGGTGGCTGGGACGGCGTGCGCGGCGCGGTCAGCCGCGCGGGCTGACCGCCTGGACGTGAGGCGCCGGGCGGGTGGTGTGCGGGCGGTTGGTGCGCCCGTCCCGCCGATGACCGCCTCAGCCGCGCAGCACGGTGGCGATGGCCGTGGCGACGGTGGGGATCGTAGCGGGGGTCAGCCCGGCGATGTTGATGCGCCCGTCGGGCACCAGATAGATCGCATGCCGCTCGCGCAGCGCCTCGATCCGGTCGGGCGCAAGGTCGAGCAGCGAGAACATCCCCCGCTGCCGCTCCAGCGCGTCGAAGCCCGCACCCTGCGTGGCGACGCGCAACGCCTGCGCCAGGGCCGAGCGGTTGGCCTGCACGCGGCGGCGGATGCCCGCCAGCTCCGCCCGCCAGTCCGCGCACAGCACCGGGTCGCGCAGGATCGTGGTCACCACCCGCGCCCCATGATCGGGCGGAAAGGCAAAGTTGCGCCGGTTCAACGCCGCCAGCGCCGCGCCCACGCGCCCCGCCTCGGCCGGTCCCGCGCACAGCGCCAGCGCCAGCCCCACCCGTTCGCGGTAAAGCCCGAAGGACTTGGAGCCGCTGGCGGCCACCAGCACCTCCGGCAGGCCGCCGGCCAGATGACGCAGCCCGGCCACGTCCTCCTCCAGCCCGGCGCCAAAGCCCTGATAGGCCACGTCCACCAGCGGCACGAGGCCCCGGCGCGCACATAGGTCCGCCACCGCCGCCCAGTCGTCGCCCGTCAGATCCGCGCCCGAGGGGTTGTGACAGCTGGCATGCAGCACCACCACGTCGCCCGCGCGCGCCCCCTCCAGATCGGCCAGCATCGCGGCCGTGTCCACGCCGCCGCCCGCATCGAGATAGGCATGCGGCCGCACCGCCAGTCCCAACCCCTCGGCGATGGCCGCGTGGTTGGGCCAGGACGGGACGCCGATCCACACCTGCGCGTCCGGGTTTGCCTGCGCCACCAGCGCCAGCACCTGGCGCAGCGCGCCCGACCCGCCGGGCGTGGCCACCGCCGCAACCCGGTCGCTGGAGGCGCCCAGCAGCAGATCCACCATCGCCGCCAGAAAGCCCGGATCGCCGGCCAGCCCCAGATATCCCTTGGTCTGCTGCGCGGCCAATATGCGCGCCTCGGCGGCGGCCACCGCGCCCATCACCGGCGTGCGCCCCGCAGCGTCGCGATAGACACCCACGCCCAGATCGATGCGCCCGTCGCGGGGATCGGCGGCAAGGCGCTGCATCAGCGCGATGATGGGGTCCGGCGCGGGCGCCGCGAGCGCCCCCAGCAGCCCCGTCACGGCCGCCACCGCCCGGTGTCCAGATCGTGGCGCAGCACGCGGCTGCGGTCCTCGGCGCGCATCACCTCGAAGCCCGAGCGCTGGTACATCGCCAGCGCGCGCGGATGGTCCAGCGAGCAGGTGTTGACCGTCAGCCGCCGCATCCCCGGCCGCTCCCACGCCGTCAGGATCGCCGTGCGCAGCAGATACCGCCCGTAGCCCAGCCCGACCGCATCGGGCACGAGGCCGAGATAGGACAGGTCGGTCTCCTCCTCGTCGGTGGCATCGAGGACGAAGAACCCCTGCGGCCAGCCCCCCCGGCACAGCGTCCACAGCCGCACCGTGGGCGTCGCCAGCCACCCCGCCAGCACCGCGTCGGGCTCCTCCAGCAGATCCTCCCAGGCGTGACCCCGGCCCACGGCTTCGTAGAGGGCGCGGAAATACCACACGGGCGGCCCCTCCGCGCACAGCAGCGACGCGGCCACCCGGTCCGAGGGCATCTGCGGCCAGTCGTAGGTCGGGCGCGCCTGCATCCCCAGATAGGTGATGCGGTACTCGACGCGGGTGCCTGCGGGGGTCACGGCCATCGCGCTCAGCCCTTTTCCACGCGCAGGTCGGAATACATGCCCCACTCCGACCACGACCCGTCATAGACCGAGTGGCGCCGGTGGCCCAGCCGCTCCAGCGCAAGGGCGATGATGCACGCCGTCACCCCCGACCCGCAGGTGGCGATCACCGGCTTGCCCAGATCGGCACCGGCGGCGGCGAAGGCGGCACGCAGGCCGGCCTCGTCCTTCAGGGTGCCGTCGGCTCTCAGCAGGGTCGCGTAATGCAGGTTCTTCGATCCCGGGATATGACCCGCGCGCAGGCCCGCGCGCGGCTCCGGCGCCTCGCCGCGGAACCGCTCGGGCGAGCGGGCGTCGAGGATCTCGTGATCGCCCAGCTTGGCGGCGGCGGCGACCTGGGTGACATCGCGCACCAGACCCGCCTGACGGCTGACGGTGATGTGGCGGTCGCGCAGGACGGGGGGCATGTCCTCCAGCGGCCGCCCCTCGGCGCGCCATTTCGGCAATCCGCCGTCGAGCACCGCCACGTCGGTCTTGCCCATCAGCCGGAAGGTCCACCACACGCGGGGCGCCGAAAACAGCCCCGCGCCGTCATAGATCACCACCTGATGGCCGTCGCCCACACCCATCGCGCGCATGCGGCTGATGAACTTCTCCGGCGGCGGGGCCATGTGCGGCAGCTCCGAGCGGCTGTCGGCGACGTCGTCGATGTCGAAGAACCGCGCACCTGGGATGTGGCCCTCGGCGTATTCGGCGCGCGCATCGCGCCCCATGTCGGGCAGGTAGTACGACGCATCGAGCACCCGCAGGTCCGGGTCGGCCAGATGCGCGGCCAGCCAGTCGGTCGACACGAGGGTCTGGGGATCGTCCGTCATCACAGGGGGGGCCTCCGGTCCGGTGTCGGGGCCTTTGTGATAGTGGCGCGCCGGGCGCGGTGCAAGGCGCCCGGGCGCGGCCCCGCCCGGCGCGGGCGGGGCCGGGCGGGCGGTTACTGCAACAGCTCGGTCCAGATCCGGGTGTAGATGTCGTTCACCTCGGGCGGGCACATGACCGAGAACTGCCCGGCGGCCAGCAGCTCCTCGGGGATGATGATCTCGGGGGCCTCGCGCATGACCTCATCCATGAACGCCTCCGAGCCCGTCACGCCGTTGGCATAGCGCGCGAAGTTGGAGATCAGGGCCGCGTTCTCCGGCTCCAGGATGAAGTTGATGAACGTCATCGCGGCCTCGGGGTTCTGCGCGTCCGCCAGCACCATGGCGTTGTCCATCCAGATGGAGAACCCCTCCTGCGGATAGCCATAGACGATGTCGTCGTTCTGCAGCCGTGCGCGCATCGACGCGCCGTTCCAGTTCAGCCCGGCCGCGAAATCGCCCGCGACATAGCCGTCCACGGTGCCGTAATCCAGCGCCAGCCAGTGCTGGCTGGCCTGCATCAGCGTGTCGCGCACCTGCCGCAGCAGGTCGGTGTCGGCGTCGCACTGCTGCCCGCCGTGGAAGCGGATGGCCATGGTCATCACGTCCGCCATCTCGGGCACGACGTTGATGCGCCCGCGCAGCGCCTCGGGCGGGTCCAGCACGATGGCAGAGGTGTTGGGGTCGCCGTCATAGATCGAGGAGTTCACGACCATCCCCGTCGTGCCCCACGCCCACGGCACCGAATAGAGACGGCCCGGGTCGAACTCCGCGTCCATCCAGTTGGGATCGATGTTGCCGTGGTTGGGGATCATGTCCAGGTCGAGCGGCAGCACCAGCCCCTCGTCGACCCAGATCTCGACGTAGTTGTTGGACGGCACCACGATGTCAAAGCCGTGCCCGCCCTGGCGCACGCGCGCCAGCGCCGTGTCGTTGCTGTCGAAGTCGGTCAGGGTGACGCGGATGCCGGTCTCGGCCTCGAACTTCTCCAGAAGCTCGGGGCTGGTGTAGTTGCCCCAGTTGAACAGGTTCAGCGTCTCGGCACCGGCCAGCGACGTGGTGGCCATCAGCGCGGCGGCGCCAAGGGCAAGGCTGCGGGGGTGGGTCATTTCGGGTCTCCCTGTGGTGGATCGGTTTGGCGCGCGCGCTTGCGCGGACGCAGGTGAAGGTCTTGGCGCGCGCGCTTGCGCGGACGCAGGAAAGGCGTGGGCTCAGGCGCGCTTGCGCGAGAGCACGAAGAAGATCGTCACCGCCACCACCGACAGCGCCAGGAACAGCGTGGCGATGGCGTTCATCTCGGGGGTGACCTGGCGGCGCAGCTGGCCCAGCATGTAGGTGGGCAGCGTGTCCTGCCCGGCGGCCTTGACGAATTCGGTGATCACCACGGTGTCGAGCGAGATCACGAAGCCCAGCATGAACCCCGCCATCACGCCGGGCATCACCAGCGGCAGGGTGATGTGGCGAAACGCCTGCCAGGGGCTGGCATAGAGGTCGGCGGCCGCGCGCTCCAGCGTCAGGTCCATCGTCTCCAGCCGCGCCTTGATCGGCAGATAGGCGAAGGGGATGCAGAAGGCGGTGTGCGCGATCACCAGATACCCCATGCCGCTGTAGCCGGTCTGCACACGGATCGCGGCAAAGAAGATCAGGAGCGCCACCCCGGTGACCACCTCGGGCACCATCAGCGGCTGGTTGATCAGCGCATAGATCATCGTCTGCCCACGAAACCGCGAGGTCCGCGTGGTCGCCAGCGCCGCCAGCGTCGCCACCATCGTCGCAAGGCCGGAGGCCACGACCGCCAGCCACAGCGACCGGATCGAGACCTCGCGCACCTGGCGGTTGTTGAACGCGGCCTCGTACCACGTCAGCGAGAACCCGCCCCAGGTCGACATCGACGCCTGCGCGTTGAACGAGAACACCACCAGCGTCACGATCGGTACGTACAGCAGCACGAAGGTCGCCAGCGCGATCACCCCGAAGCCGGGCAGGCGGGTGATGGAAAAGGACCGGACCCGACGTTCAGCCATGCTCGCGCCCCGCATCCTCGGTCCGCCCGACATACCGGATGTAGAAGATCAGCGCGCCGACCACGAGCACCAGCATCGTCATCGCCAGCGCCGCCCCCAGCGGCCAGTTGCGGCCCTGTCCGAACTGCAACTCGATCAGGTTGCCCAGCATCATGTTGCGCCCGCCCCCCAGCACCCGCGGCGTCACGAACGCCCCGATGGAGGGGATGAACACCAGGATCGAGCCCGCGACAAACCCCGGCTTGACCAGCGGCAGCACGATCCGGCGCAGCACCTGCCAGCGGCTGGCGTACAGGTCATACCCCGCCTCGATCAGCCGGATGTCGAGCTTGTCCATCGCGGCATAGAGCGGCAGCACCATCAACGGCAGGAACACATAGGCCATCCCCACCAGGATCGCGAAGTCGGTGTACATCATCTGGATCGGCGCATCCGTCAGGCCCAGCCGCATCAGCGTGGTGTTGATCAGGCCCTGGTTGCGGATCACCTCCTGGATGGCAAAGGTGCGGATCAGCAGGTTGGTCCAGAACGGGATGGTGATCAGGAACAGCCAGAACGCCCGGGTGTGCTGTGGCCGCGTGGCGATGAACCAGGCCGTGGGAAATCCCAGGATCGCACAGATCACCGTGGTTTGCAGCGCCAGGCTCACGGAGCGCCAGAAGATCGCCAGATGCGCGTGATTGAGGCTGACCACCTCGGGATCGAAGATGTCGCGGCTGAAGAAGACCCGAAACCACGCCTCGGTCGAGAAGCGCCAGACCACCCCGCCGAAGTTCCCCGGCGTCAGAAAGGAATAGACCAGCACGATCAGCAGCGGGCCGGACGCCGCCAGGATCAGGATGATCAGCGCCGGCGCCGACAGCAGCCACTTGTGGCCATGCCGCTCGGGCACGGCGGCGGGTGTCGCCGCGGAGGTCTGCTTGATCGCCATGGCTCTCCCTCTCAGTTTCGAAGAACCTGCACCGCCCCCCCAGCGAGCGCAACCGACACCTCGCGGCCGATCTCGGGCGGGGGGGTGGCGGCGGCGGTGTTCTGGCGGCGCACGACAAACGGCGTGCCGTCCGAAAGACGCAGGTGGACATGGGTGTCGGTGCCGAAGAACACCGACCGCTCGACCTGGCCCGACAGCACCGCGCCCTCGTCGGCGGGGCCGTCGGCGCTGTCGCCCACCAGGCGGGCATGCTCGGGACGGATCACCACCGTCACCGTGGCCCCCGCCGCTGTGCCGCCGCCCGCCGGCAGGTTGGCCGCCAGCCGCGCGCCTCCCGGCAGGCGCACCACCGCGTGGGTGGCGGTGATGTCCTGCACCACCGCATCGAGGAAGTTGGTGTCCCCGATGAAGTCGGCCACGAAACGGTCGGCGGGGCGGTTGTAGATCTCTTCGGGGGTGCCGGTTTGCAGGATGCGGCCCTCGGACATCACCGCCACGCGGTCCGACATCGTCAGCGCCTCCTCCTGGTCGTGGGTGACGAAGACGAAGGTGATCCCTGTCTCGAGTTGCAACCGCTTCAACTCGCTTTGCATTTCCTTGCGCAGCTTGAGGTCGAGCGCGGACAGCGGCTCATCGAGCAGCAGCACCCGCGGTTGCGGCGCCAGCGCGCGCGCCAGCGCCACGCGCTGCTGCTGGCCGCCCGAGATCTGCGTGGGCCTGCGATCCGCCATCGCCTCCATCCGCACGAGGCGCAGCATCCGGTCGACCGTCTCGCGCCGTTCGGCGGCGGGTCGGCGCTGCATCCGCAACCCGAAGCCGATGTTCTCGGCCACGCTCATGTGCGGGAACAGGGCATAGTTCTGAAACACGGTGTTGACGGGGCGCTGGTTGGGGCCAAGGCCCGCGACCTCGCGCCCGCCGATCCTGAGCGTGCCGCCCGAGGGCTGCTCGAACCCCGCGATCAGGCGCAGCAGCGTGGTCTTGCCGCAGCCCGACGGCCCCAGCAGCGTGAAGAACTCGCCCCGGTTGATGCTCACCGAGACATCCGACAGCGCCCGGAACGCCTGCGCGCCCCGCCCGAAGGTCTTGGACAGCGCGCCGATCTCGATCTCGGTGACGCGCGCGCCCGGGGCTGGCGTGCTGGCGGGCTTGGGGGCGGGGGTGGCCAAGTGGAGGTCTCCGTTTCTGGTCGCGCGCCGCATCCTAGGCACGCGATGCGGGGCATGGCAAAGGCTTTTGCGCCGATGCCTCAGCCTTCGCGGCCTGTGCCGACGGTGTGGGCATGGATCGGCAGCGCATCGATACGGCGCTCGATCTCGTCGATGACGGCGAGGTACTCCGGGCTGTCAAGCTCGCCAAAGCGCATGCGGAAGGCGCTGCGCCCCATGATCTGCGGGATGCCGTCCAGGTCGATGATGAGGTCGTCCTCGGAGGCGATCCCGGCGGCCAGCGCACGCAGGTCCGCGGGTGTGGCGCCGTCCAGCAGGACCGCCAGCCGGATGCCCGAGTTGTTGGCGGCAATGTCGGTGAAGTCGAAGCCGCTGTGGATCGAGTCCGACAACTCCTTCGCCTCGCCCGCGGTGACGGCCGCGTTCCGGCTGCTGATCAGCTTGATCGTCGCCGCCGTGGTGAAGTGACGGCGCAGGTCGACCCGCCCGCGCAGGTCCGCGCGCCCGCAGCCGGGGCGGGCGGAGGGCAGGGGCGGATCGTTCGCGCCCGATGGCGGCAGCAGCACCGATACGAAATGATCGCTGCCACACAGATAGTTGAGCGCCATGAACCCGGCCATCACCGCATCTGCGGTGGCGTCGGGCCCGGCCTCGGCGGCGCGTTCGATCACGACCCGCAACCAGTCGGCATAGCTGCCGCTGCGCTGCAGCCGGCCCGCGGCCACCTGCTGCTCCAGAAAGGTGACCTCCTCGACGACGCGGGCGCGGCTGACCATGTCGCGGCCGTAAAGCTCGGAGATCGCGTTGCGCGACAACAGCCGTTCGGACCCCGCAGGCATGGTGATGCCGAAGGTCACCGCGTCCCCCTCCACGGCGAGCCCCGACAGCATGTCCAGCGCCTGCGCCCCCGTGCCCGGCCCGAAGCGCTGGTCAAGGCCCCACGCGATCAGCCGCAGCGTCGGCCCCGGCGGCAGCGCAAGCGCCCCGATCCGCAGGTCCGTTGGCTCCGGCGTGGCGGCAGAGGGCGGCAGCACCGCCGTCAGGTTCAGCCAGCCCACCCAGTCATGCCCCGGCACCCGCACCGACGCCCGCAGCCGCACCGCGCCGTCCTCCAGATCGGTCCGCAGCCGCAGCCCGTCGTTGCTGCGCGCGAGGATGCGGAACAGCCCGTTGAACTGCTCCGGCGTGCCGGTCACGGTGCCCGCGCGGTCGGGTTGGCGGCCGATATGTTCCATCGTCAGCATGAAGACCCGGGCGTACTCGGCATCCTCGGGCACCGGGGGCGACAGCCGCTCGACCTGCGGCGTGCCCCCCTGGAGGCTGACAAGGACCAGCAGCGCGGCGGCAAGGATGCCCATGGCGACAGCTCCGATCAGACGCACGGCAATGCGGACAATCCCGGTCGAGCGCATTTGGTTGCCGTTCACGTCGTCTGTGCTCCCCGCTGCGCGGGCCGTGCGGACCCGGTGTCCGGTGCCACGCTACAACCCGGCGCCCGACGCGTCCAGTGGCGGCGGCCACCGCGGCGGGGGGGGGTGCGCTCTGGCGTCGGGCCGGGCGAGGTGCTAACGCCATGGGATGCGACAGTTTCTCATCGCGAACCGGCACTGGCTGGGCTTCGGGTTCCTGCTGACCTTTGCCTCGGCGTTCGGCCAGACCTGGTTCATTTCGCTGTTTGCCGGGGACATCAAGGACCGCTTCGGGCTGACCGATGGCGGGTGGGGGCTGGTATATACGGTGGCCACGCTGGCGTCGGCGGCGCTGCTGCTGTCGCGCGGCGGGGTGGCGGACACGGTGCGGCCCGCGCGGCTGGCGCCCCTGATGGCGCTGGGGTTCGCGGCCTCGGGGCTCGCGTTCGCGTTCACGCCGGGGCTGTGGGTGCTGATGCTGGCGCTGGTGGGGCTGCGGTTCTGCGGCCAGGGGATGTTCAGCCACATGGCGATGACCGCGATGGGGCGGTGGTTCCGGGCCCGGCGGGGGCGGGCGGTCTCCATCGCCAACCTTGGCCATTCCGCCGGGGAGGCGGTGCTGCCGATCGTGGCCGTGGCGCTGATCGCGGCCCTCGGCTGGCAGGCGACATGGGTGCTGGTGGCGGGGGTGCTTGTCCTTGCGGTGGCGCCGGCGCTGGCGACGCTGGGGCGCGAGCGGACGGCGCAATCGGCGGCGGTGGCGACGGAGGCGCCCGGCATGGGGGGACGGCACTGGACGCGGGCGGATGCGCTGCGCCACTGGCTGTTTCCCGCGCTGCTTCCGATCCTGCTGACACCGGGGTTCATCGGCACGGTCGTGTTCTTCCACCAGGTTCACATCGCCGAGGTGAAGGGCTGGACGCTGGCGCAGATGGCGCCCGGATACGTCGTCTTTGCGGTGCTGTCGGTGGTCAGCGGGCTGGCGGCGGGCTGGGCGGCGGACCGTTTCGGCCCGCACCGGCTGCTGGTGGGGCTGCTGGTGCCCACGGGGCTGGGCGTGGCGCTGATCGGCCCGGCCGAGGCGGTGGGCACCTGGTTCGTGGCGCTGGGGCTGATCGGGATGACCCAGGGCATCGGCGCCTCGCTGTGGGGGGCGTTCTGGCCCGCGGTCTACGGCACGCGCAACCTTGGCTCGGTGCGGGCGCTGGCGACGGTGGTGATGGTGGTCTCCACCGCGATCGGGCCGGGGCTGACGGGGCTGCTGATCGACGCGGGCATCGACTTTCCCGCCCAGGGGCTGGGGCTGGGGATCTGGTGCGCGGGGCTGTGTGTCCTGGCCCTGGCGGTGCAGTCGAGCGCGGCCCTCGGCGTGGCCTGTGCGCCGCGCGCCGCTTCCGAGAATGCCGATTGATCCGTCCTGCGGGCTGCGCCATACACTTCGCGCCATCGGACGTGATCCGACAGGGAGGATAGTCACCATGAAGCACACCGCGTTCCCCGCGGCGGCGCTGCTGGCGCTTTGCGCCGGCGCCCCCGCAATCGCGCAGACCGAAGTCAAGATCGCCTATGCGCTGGCGACCGAATCGCACTACGGCGCCGGCGCGCTGGCCTGGCAGGAGGCGGTGGAGACCGCCACCGACGGCCGCTTTGCCTTCACCCATTTCCCGTCCTCGGCGCTGGGCGGCGAGCGCGAGGTCGTGGAGGGCATCCAGATCGGCACCGTCGAGGCGGCACTCGTGTCCTCGGGCACGCTGGCGAACTTCGTGCCGCAGGCGGGCGTGTTCGACATCCCCTTCCTGTTCCGCGACCTTGGCCATGCGCGCGCGGTTCTGGACGGCCCGATCGGTCAGGACATGCTGGCCCGCTTCGACGATGTGGGCCTGAAGGCGCTGGCCTGGGGCGAGCAGGGCTTCCGCCACATCACCAACAACCGCGGCCCCATCGCCACCCCCGAGGACATCTCGGGCCTGCGCATCCGCACGATGGAAAACCCCATCCACCTGCGCGCCTTCTCGACGCTGGGCGCCGCGCCCACGCCGATGGCCTGGCCCGAGGTGATCGGCGCGCTGCAGCAGGGCACCATCGACGGGCAGGAGAACCCGCTGTCGGTGATCGTCTCGGTGGGGCTGTCGGACGTGCAGGAGCACCTGACGCTGTCGGGCCATGTGTATTCCCCGGCCATCCTGCTGGTCTCGCCGCAGCTGTGGAACGGGCTGTCGTCCGAGGACCAGGCCGCCTTCGTCGCGGGCGCCGAGGCCGGTGTCGCCGCCATGCGCGGCTTTGTCGATGACATCGAGAGCGGCGGCGTCGAGACCCTGCGCGCCCAGGGCATGGAGGTGGGCGAGCTGTCCGCCGAGCAGCGCGCGGCGTTCCGCGATGCGCTGGTGGATGCCTATGCCGCCTACGGGACCGAGTTCGGCGCCGAGCTGATCGAGGCCATCATCGCGACGGAGTGATCCTCCGTCCCTCCGGCGGGGGCGGCATTCCGGCCGCCCCCGCCCACCCGCAACCGCCACTCGCGCCACCGCCACCGGGGAGACCGCCATGCGCGTGCTGCTGCGCCGCCTGGAGCAGGGCTTTGTCGCGCTGAACGCGTGGGTGGTGATCGCCTGCCTGGCGGTGATGGCGGGGGTGGTGTTCGTGAATGTCTGCATGCGCTACTTCGCCAACACATCGATCCCCTGGGCCGATGAGCTGGCGCGCTACCTGATGATCTGGATGACCTTCCTCGGGGCCGGGCTGGTGCTGCGGCAGGGCGGCCATGTGGCGATCACGAGCCTGCGCGACGCGCTGCCGGGCCGGGTGCAGATGGTGCTGCGCGCGGCCCTCGTGTGCCTGCTGATGGGGTTCTTTGCCTACATGGTCTGGGTGGGCTGGGACTACATGAACCGGGCGCGTTTCCAGCGCACGCCGGCGCTGCGGCTGTCGTTTCGGACCGTCTATGCCGCCATGCCGATCGGGTTCGCGTTGCTGATGGTGCATCTGGCGCTGATCGCGCCGCGCTTCATCCGCGTGGGCCGGACCGAGGCCGAGGACGACATGACCGGGGGCCAGCATGGCTGAGATCCTGTTCGCGGCCCTTGCGGTGCTGCTGCTGCTGGGGGTGCCGGTGGCGTTCGCGCTGGCGCTGTCGGCCTTTGTGGCGGTGGCGCTGGGCAGCAGCTTTCCGCCGCTGGTGGTGGCCAAGGAGATGTTCTCGGGTCTAGACAGCTTTCCGTTGCTGGCGGTGCCGTTCTTCATCCTGGCGGCCGAACTGATGACCGGGGGCGCGATGACGGCGGTGCTGTTGCGCTTCGCCTCGGCGCTGGTGGGGCATCTGCGCGGGGGGCTGGGGCACGCCAATGTGCTGTCGTCGACGATGTTCGCGGGCATCTCCGGCTCGGCGCTGGCGGATGCGGCGGGGCCCGGTGCGATGATGACCCGCATGATGGAGCAGGGCGGATACCCGCGCGCCTATGGCGGGGCGCTGACGGTGTCGGCCGCCGTGATCGGGCCGATCATCCCGCCGTCGATCCTGATGATCCTGTACGCGATGCAGGACCAGAACGTGTCGGTTGTGACGCTGTTCGTGGCCGGGATCATCCCGGGGCTGTGCCTTGCGCTGGGGCTGCTTGCGGCGAATGCATGGATGAGCCACCGGCGCGGCTATGGCGCGCATGCGCCGCGCCCGCCATGGTCCGAAATCGGGCGCACCACCGTGCATGCGGCGCCTGCGCTGGGGCTGATCGTGCTCATCATCGGCGGCATCCGCGGCGGCATCTTCACACCGACCGAGGCGTCGGTGATGGCGGTCGCCTATGCGCTGCTGTGCGGGATGTTCGTCTATCGCTCGTTGCGGCTGCGCGACCTGCCGCAGATCCTGCTGCGCGCGGCGTTGACGAGTGCGGCGGTGCTGCTGATCCTCGGCGCCGCGCGCGCCTTCGCCTGGGTGCTGATCATCGAGAGCGTGCCGCAGTCCCTCGCCGCATTCATCCTCGGCCTCGAGCTCAGCCCGATCGCGTTCCTGCTGCTGGTCAACCTGCTGCTGCTGGCGTTCGGGCTGTTTCTGGACCCGCTGCCGGGGGTGATGATCCTGGTGCCGATCCTGTCGCCCATCGCGTTTGCGCTGGGGATCGATCCGGTGCACTTCGCCATCGTGATGATCGTGAACCTGACCATCGGTCTGACGACGCCGCCGCTGGGCAGCCTGCTGTTCGTCGTCGCCTCGGCGGTGCGCCTCACGCCGCTGGCGCTGGTGCGCGAGATGCCGCCGTTCTTTGCGGCCAATGTCGCGGTGCTGCTCCTGCTGACGCTGACGCCGTCCCTGTCGACCTGGCTGCCGCGCATCAGCGGGTTCTGATCGCCGCCACGAATCGCGAATCTCAACCTTTGGTTGATGTGTCGGCGGCTATCTTTCGCCCCGGATGCGGGCGCCCCGGAGGTTGTGGGGCGACGGTCAGGAGGATTGTTGCACTTCTCCGGGCATTTTAAGGATATTTCGTGAAATCTCGGTTAATTGGCGACGCCCCTTCGGTTTTTTCTGGCCCGATGCTTGCCCGGCGAGTTAGGAGTCTCTTAACTTCGTGCCAGCCGCGAAGGGGCGTGATCGGGTGGTGTACGGCCGCAGTTACGGCATGGACGTCAACAGGGCCCCGATCCGGCAGGCGGGTGCCAACCCCACAGCAGGACGAGGCCATGCAAGCGGGCCTCGGGAGAAGATCATGACGGCACATTTGCGCAGCGATGATTTCGCCTCCGCCGCCTCTCTCGGTGGGCAGCATGGCGCCACGGATCGCGGGTCTGCCTCGGGGCAGATGCAGGGCGGGGCGCGCGGGGATGGCTTGCTCCGGCTGTATCGACGCTATGGCAAGCGGCTGCTCGACCTTGCGGTCGTGCTGTTCACGCTGCCGGTGACGCTGCCGGTGATCCTGCTGATGGCGCTGCTGGTGTCGCTCAATGGCGGTCGGCCGTTCTACTGCCAACCCCGGGTGGGCCGTGGCGGGCGCGTCTTCAACATGTGGAAGCTGCGCTCGATGCATGTCGATGCCGACCAGGCGCTGGAGACGCATCTGGCCCGCGATCCCGCGCTGCGCGCCGAATGGGACGCCCACCAGAAGCTGCGCAACGACCCCCGCATCACCGCCCTGGGCGAGTTCATGCGCAAGTCCTCCATCGACGAGCTGCCGCAGATCTTCAACGTGCTGCGCGGCGACATGAGCATCGTCGGCCCGCGCCCCATGATGCCGGGGCAGCAGGACCTGTATCCCGGGCGGGCGTATTTCAACCTGCGTCCCGGCCTGACGGGGCTGTGGCAGGTCACGGCGCGCAACGACAGCGTCTTTGCCTTCCGCGCGGCCTGCGATGCACGCTATGACCGTCGCCTGTCGCTGGCGCTGGACGTCAAGATCATCCTGTTCACCGTCGTGGTCGTCCTGCGCGCCACTGGGCGGTGATCCCGCCTCGCCGCTTTAGCGGCTTGCGGACCGGGCCCGGGGCTGGCACTTAATCGCGATGAGCGATTGGCTTCCCCCCATGACGACCCGGCCCAACACCCCCGCGATCCTGTGGGTTGTCGGGCTTCTGTGCCTGCCCGAGGTGATCTTCCTGCTCGACGGGACGGGACTGTTCGGCCGTGATGGCCTGCGGACCTGGGCGGTGGTGAATTTCGGCTTCTGGAACCAGCTTCTGTCGGGGGGCGTGCCGCTCTGGCCGCTCCAGCGCGAGGCGATGTTCCTCACCTATGCGCTGCTGCATGGCGGGCTGCTGCACCTTGCGGGCAATGTGGTGGTGACGCTGGCGCTGGCGGGGATCGTCGTGGCGCGCAGTTCGGATGCCGGGTTCGTCGTGCTGTTCTGCGTGGGTGCGATCGGCGGCGGCATCGGCTATGCCCTGCTGGGCCCGGCGGGGGCGCCGATGGTGGGGGCGTCGGGCGCCGTCTTCGGCCTGATCGGCGCCTGGAAATACTGGGAGTGGGAGGACCGCCGCCGCTTCGGCGCTCCGATGCGGCCGCTGTGGCTGTCGGTGGTGGGGCTGGCGCTGCTCAACTTCGTGATCTTCTGGATGCTGGACGGGCTGCTCGCCTGGGAGGCGCATCTGGGCGGGGCGGTGGCCGGCGCGCTCTGGGCGGCCGTCGTCTCTCCGCGCCCGGCGGCGCGCTGATCCGCACCGGCGGTGGTGTGAATCCGGCGCCCGGGTATTATCTTCATCATCACGAACCGGCGAGGGAGGCGCAAATGGCACAGACAGGCATCCGGGCGGCCCGTGACCTCGACCCCGTGTGGCAGCGCATCCGGGCCGAGGCAGAGCGCGCCGTCGAAGGCGAGCCGCTGCTGGGCGGTGTGGTCCACGCCCATGTCCTGCACCACGACACGCTGGAGCGCGCGCTCGCCTACCGCTTTGCCGAGCATCTGGCGACGCCGGACCTCAGCGCGCAGATCCTGCGCGAGGTCGCGGACGCGGCCTATGCCGAGGACCCGGCCCTGGGCATCGCCGCGCGCGCCGATCTGGTCGCCATCGAGGATCGCGACGCCGCCTGCCATCGGCTGATCGAGCCGCTTTTGTATTTCAAGGGTTTCCAGGCGTTGCAGGCACACCGGGTGGGCCACTGGCTGTGGCGCCAGGGGCGGCGCGACTTCGCGTTTCTGGTGCAGTCGCGCATGTCCGAACTGTTCGGCATCGACATCCACCCCGCCGCCCGGATCGGACGGGGCATCATGATCGACCACGCCCACTCCATCGTCATCGGGGAAACCAGCGTGGTGGGCGACAACGTCTCCATGCTGCACTCGGTCACGCTGGGCGGCACCGGCAAGGAGGACGGCGACCGCCACCCCAAGATCGGTGACGGCGTGCTGATCGGTGCCGGTGCCAAGGTGCTGGGCAACATCACCGTGGGCCACTGTTCGCGCATCGCGGCGGGCTCGGTGGTGCTGTCGGACGTGCCGCCGAAAAAGACCGTGGCCGGCGTGCCCGCCCGTATCGTGGGTGAGGCGGGCTGCGCGCAGCCAGCGCGCAGCATGGATCAGATCCTGCGCGGCGAGTTCTGAGGGGCAGGGGGCGCGCGCCCCCCGCCGTCCGGTCAGGCCAGCATCGCCATCGGGTTTTCCAGGTTCTCCACGATCGCCTTGAGGAGGTCCGCCCCCAGTGCCCCGTCGATCACCCGGTGATCCACCGACAGCGTCATCGACATCACCGTCGCCACCGCGACCGAGCCGTCGGGCCGCGCCACGGGCTGCTTCAGCCCCGCACCCACGGCCAGGATCGCCCCGTGCGGCGGGTTGATGACCGCGTCGAAGTTCTCGATCCCGAACATGCCGAGGTTGGAGATCGCAAAGCTGCCGCCGACATATTCATGTGGCGCCAGCTTGCGCGTCCGGGCACGCCCCGCCAGATCCTTCATCTCGGCCGACAGCGCCGAGAGGGTCTTGAGGTGCGCGTCCTTCAGCACCGGCGTGAACAGCCCGCCATCCACCGCAACCGCCACCGCCACGTCCGAGGGCTTCAGCCGCAGGATACGGTCCCCGGCCCACACCGCATTCGCGTCCGGCACCGCCTGCAGCGCCAGCGCGCAGGCCTTGATGATGAAGTCGTTGACCGACAGCTTGACACCCCTGGGCGCAAGCTGCGCGTTCAGCTGCGCGCGGAACGCCATCAGCGCGTCCAGCTCCACCGAGCGGCGGAGATAGAAATGCGGGATGGTCTGCTTGGCCTCGGTCAGCCGGGCGGCCACCGTGCGGCGCATCCCGTCGAGCTTGACCTCCTCGGTCTCGCGGTCGGCAAACATCTTCGCCACCGCCTCGAAGCCCGCGCCCGTGGGCATTGCCGCGGCCGGCTTGTCGGCGGGCGGTGCCGCCGGGGCGGTCGCGGCAGGCGCTGCGGCCGGTTGCGGCGTGGCCCCCTCCACATCGGCGCGCACGATCCGGCCGCGCGGTCCCGACCCGCTGATCGTCGCCAGATCGAGGCCCTTTTCCGCCGCGATCCGGCGTGCCAGCGGCGAGGCAAAGATCCGTCCCTGTGCGCCCTGCGGGGCGGGCGGCGCGGCGGCAGGTGCCGTCGCGGCCTCGGGCGCCTGTGCCTGTCCCGAAGCCGAAGCGGGCGCCGGGGCCGGGGCGGGCGCCGCATCGGCCATGCTCTCGCCGTCCTCCACCAGCACGGCGATGGGGGTGTTGACCTTCACGCCCTCGGTGCCCTCGGCCACCAGCAGCTTGCCGACGATGCCTTCGTCGGTGGCCTCGAACTCCATCGTGGCCTTGTCGGTCTCGATCTCGGCCAGCAGGTCCCCGGCCGAGACCGTGTCCCCCTCCTTGACCAGCCATTTCGCAAGCGTCCCCTCCTCCATCGTCGGCGAGAGCGCGGGCATCAGAATCTCGGTGGCCATGGTGCGCCCTCCTCAGCGATAGGTGACCTGGTGCACCGCCGCGACGACCTCGTCCGTGGTCACCAGCGCGAGCTTTTCCAGGTTGGCGGCATAGGGCATCGGCACGTCCTTGCCGGTGCAGTTGATCACCGGCGCGTCCAGATGGTCGAACGCCTCCTGCATGATCACGGCCGACAGGTGGTTGCCGATGGCACCGACGGGGAAGCCCTCCTCGATGGTGACGCAGCGGTTGGTCTTGCGCACCGATGCCAGCACGGTTTCGGTGTCGAGCGGGCGCAGCGTGCGCAGGTCGATCACCTCGGCGGAGATGCCTTCGGTCGCCAGCTTTTCCGCGGCCTCCATCGCATAGGTCATGCCGATGCCGAAGCTGACGAGCGTGACGTCCGTGCCCTCACGCCAGATCCGGGCCTTGCCGAACGGCACGGTGAAATCCTCCAGCACCGGCACGTCGAAGGACTTGCCATAAAGGATCTCGTTTTCCAGGAACACCACCGGGTTGGGATCGCGAATGGCGGTTTTCAGCAGCCCCTTGGCGTCGGATGCGGAATACGGCATCACCACCTTCAGCCCCGGAATATGCGCATACCACGCGGCATAGCACTGGCTGTGCTGGGCGCCCACGCGCGCGGCCGCCCCGTTGGGGCCACGGAACACCATCGGACAGCCCATCTGCCCGCCGGACATGTACAGCGTCTTGGCCGCCGAGTTGATGATCTGGTCGATCGCCTGCATGGCGAAGTTGAAGGTCATGAACTCCACGATGGGCCGCAGACCGCCGAACGCCGCGCCGACACCGACGCCGGCGAAGCCATGCTCGGTGATGGGCGTGTCGATCACGCGCTTGGCGCCGAACTCGTCCAGCAGCCCCTGGGTGATCTTGTAGGCGCCCTGATACTCGGCCACCTCCTCACCCATGATGAAGACGGACGGGTCGCGGCGCATCTCCTCGGCCATGGCGTCGCGCAGGGCCTCGCGCACGGTCTGCTTGCGGGTCTCGGTGCCTGCGGGCCAGTCGGGCTCGGGGGCGCGGTGGGGCGCGGGGGCCTTTGCCTCGGCCGGGGCCGGTTTCGCGGGCGCCTTCGGGGCCTCGGCCCTGGGCGTCTCGGCCTTCGGGGTGGCGTCGGCGCTTTCGCCGTCCTCGATCAGCACGGCGATGGGGGTGTTGACCTTCACCCCCTCGGTGCCCTCGGCCACCAGGATCTTGCCCAGGATGCCCTCATCCGTGGCCTCGAACTCCATCGTGGCCTTGTCGGTCTCGATCTCGGCGATGATGTCGCCGGCCGCCACCGCCTCCCCCTCGCGCTTGAGCCATTTGGCCAGCGTGCCCTCCTCCATGGTGGGCGACAGCGCGGGCATCAGGATCTCGGTTGCCATCGTTTTCCCCCCTCAGGCGTCGGCGTAGATGTCGGTCATCAGCTCGCTCTCGTCCGGCTCCGGGCTTTCCCGAGCGAAGTCGGCGGCGCCGTTGACCACGGCCTTGATGTCACGGTCGATGGCCTTGAGGTCCTCCTCGGTGGCATGCTTGCCGGTCAGCAGAAGCTGGCGCACCTGCTCGATGGCGTCGCGTTCCTCGCGCATCTTCTGGACCTCGTCGCGGGTGCGGTACTTGGCCGGATCGGACATCGAATGCCCGCGGTAGCGATAGGTCATCACCTCGAGGATGTACGGCCCCTTGCCCGCGCGGCAGTGCGCCACGGCCTTCTCGCCCGCGGCCTTCACCGCCAGCACGTCCATGCCGTCGACCTCCTCGCCGGGGATGCCATAGGCGGCGCCGCGTTCCCACAGGCTGGGGGACTTGGTGGCGCGCTGCACGCTGGTGCCCATGGCGTAGCGGTTGTTCTCGATGACAAAGATCACCGGCAGCGCCCACAGCATGGCCATGTTGTAGGTCTCATAGACCTGGCCCTGGTTGGCCGCGCCATCGCCGAAATAGGTGAAGGTCACGCGGTCGGTGCCGTTGTACTTGTCGGCAAACGCCAGCCCTGCACCGATGGGCACGTTGGCGCCCACGATCCCATGCCCGCCGTAGAAGCGCTTCTCCTTGGAGAACATGTGCATCGAGCCGCCCTTGCCGCGGGAGTATCCGCCCTCGCGGCCCGTCAGCTCGGCCATCACGCCCTTGGGGTCCATGCCGCAGGCCAGCATGTGGCCGTGGTCGCGATAGGTGGTGATGCGGCTGTCGCCGTCCTCGGCGGCGGCCTCCAGACCCACCACGACGGCTTCCTGCCCGATGTACAGGTGGCAGAACCCGCCGATCAGGCCCATGCCGTACATCTGGCCGGCCTTCTCCTCGAACCGGCGGATCAGGAGCATGTCGCGGTAGTGCTGCAACAGCTCCTCGCGCGAGACGTTTGCCGCCCTTGCGGGCTTGCGTGCGGCCATGGGTTGCCTCCCCCCTTGGTGTCGCCCCCGGGTCGCGGGGAATAGTTCAACGTTAAACCATTCCTTATCGCATCCCGTCCCCAAGGTGTAGGGGCAATCTGGCACACGCGCCGCGTCCCCCCCCTGTCCACCGGGTCAAAACCCCATTATGTCTGTCAGGAATTCGACGGAAGGAGCACGCATGGCGGGGGAACGGGCCGACGACAGGCGGGTGTTGCGGATCAGCGGGGCCGATCGCATCGGGTTCCTGCAAGGGCTGGTGACGAATGACATGCGCAAGCTGGCCCACGGGCCGGTCTATGCCGCGCTGCTGACGCCGCAGGGCAAGTATCTGGCAGACTTCCTGCTGATCGAGGACGACGAGTCGGTTCTGCTGGACGTCCACGCCGATCTGGCGGACGGGCTGGCGCGGCGGCTGACGATGTACCGGCTGCGCGCCGATGTGCAGATCGCACCGACCGACCTGAAGGTCAGCCGGGGGCTGGGCACGCCGCCGCCGGGGGCGGTGTGCGATCCGCGCCACGCCGCCCTCGGCTGGCGGCTGTACGGGCCGGATGCGGGGGGCGATCCGCAGACCGACTGGGACGGCATCCGCGTCGCCAACTGCATCCCCGAGACCGGGATCGAGCTGCACCCCGAGGCGACCTTCATCCTGGAGGCCGGGTTCGAGCGCCTCGCCGGCGTCGATCATCGCAAGGGCTGCTATGTCGGGCAGGAGGTGACGGCGCGCATGAAGCACAAGACCGAGCTGCGCAAGGGCCTCGTGACCGTGAGCGTCGAGGGCGACGCCGCGCCGGGGACCGAGATCACCGACGGCACGCGCCCGGTCGGCACGCTGCACACCCGTGCGGGCGACCGCGCGATCGCCTACCTCCGCTTCGACCGCGCGGGCGAGGGGATGCGCGCGGGCGACGCCACGGTCCGCTGGGCCGACGCCGAGACCCTCGCCTGAGGAGGCGTCACGGCAGGGCGATGTTCACCCACACCAGTCGGTGGCGCGCGGCGGTGGCCACCACCTCCGCCAGCGGATCACCGGGGGCGGGCCACAGCACCCCGCTGCCGCGCACCCGCAGATCGGCCGAGGGCAGCACGTAATCCACCCGCAGGTTGCCCGGCTGGCGCGGCCCGTCCCACAGCACCGTGCCCAGATCATGGGGCACCGGACCCCGCGCCGCCCGCGCACCAGCGCTGGAGGGCGCGGGGTCCTGCAGCGCCGGGTGCGCCAGCAGCGCCGCCATCGCCTCCGACATCCCGTCGCCCGCCTGCGCGTCGAGGTTCGCATCCCCCATCAGCACGAACGGCCCCGCGGGCGGCGGCATCGGTAACGCACCGTCCAGAAACAGCGACCAGAACCGCGTCTCGTCATGGTTGCGGCGCAGGTTGCGGTCGTGGGGGCCGCCAAAGACCGGCGGAGTCGCATACCACGCCAGCACATGCAGGCGCCCGCCGTCCGGCAGCACCACCGGCACGTCCCAGTGCCCGGTGGTCGACAGCCGCTGCACCGCCAGGACGGCCTCGGGGTAGGCATCCGCGCCCGCCGCCTGCGGCAGCAGGGCGCCCGGCAGGTCACGCCACAGAAACCCCGAGAAATCCCGCGCCTCCGCCCGCGCGATGGGCAGGCGCGACAGCAGGCCCATGCCCTTGACCCCGGTGAACGCCCCGTACCCCTGCGCGTCATCGGCCGTGTTGTGCCGCCCGTCCCCCACCATGTCGAGGCCCGTCTGCCATCCGGTGTTGGGCCGCCACGCAAAGCGGTGGTCATAGCGCAGCCCGTGCGCCGCCACCCGGTCGGCAAACGCCCCCAGCGCCAGCAGGTCGTGGTCCCAGTCGATGCCCGTCAGCAACAGCACATCGGCGCGCGCCGCAGCGACGACCTGCGCCGCCGCCTCCGACTGCGCGTCCTCGGTGGTCAGGATGTCGCGCAGCAGCAACCCCGGCCCCCGCCGACTGAGGGCCGCGTTGAAGGTCGCGACCCGCAGCC
>NZ_NHSD01000307.1 GCF_016653255.1 Rhodobaculum claviforme | reverse complement strand
TGGGACGACCGCCGGCGCGGTGCGGGACCGGCCCGGCGCCCCCCGCGCGAATCGCGCTGGCGAAGCGCCCCGCCATGCGCTACCCCCGCGCGCATGGATACGATCACCCTGCGCCGCCCCGACGACTGGCACCTGCACCTGCGCGACGGGGCAATGCTGGCGGCCGTGGCCCCCGACAGCGCCCGCGACTTCGGCCGCGCCATCATCATGCCCAACCTGGTGCCGCCCGTGGTCACCGGCGCACAGGCCGCCGCCTATCGCGACCGCATCCGCGCGGCGGTCCCGGCGGCGGACTTCGCGCCGCTGATGACGCTCTACCTGACCGAGGCCACCGACCCCGCCGACGTCGTTGCCGCCCATGCCGCGGGCATCATCACCGCGGTCAAGCTCTACCCCGCCGGGGCCACCACCAATTCGGCCTCCGGCGTGCGCGACTTCGACCGGGTGCGCGGCGTGCTGGAGGCCATGGCCGAGGCCGCCATCCCCCTTCTCGTCCACGGCGAGGTCACGGACCCCGACATCGACATCTTCGACCGCGAGGCGGTGTTCATCGACCGCGTGCTGGACCCGATCCGCCGCGCCACGCCCGGCCTGCGCGTGGTGATGGAGCACATCACCACCTCCGAGGCCGTGGGCTACGTCCGCGCCGACACCTCCGGCGCCCTCGGCGCCACGGTCACGGTCCACCACCTGGTGATCAACCGCAACCACATCCTGGCGGGCGGGATCCGGCCGCATTACTACTGCCTGCCGGTGGCCAAGCGCGAAACCCACCGGGTTGCGCTGGTCGACGCCGCGACCTCCGGCGACGCGCGGTTCTTTCTGGGCACCGACAGCGCCCCGCATGTGGACGCCGCCAAGGAAACCGGCTGCGGCTGCGCGGGCTGCTACACCGCGCCCGTGGCCCTGCCGATCCTCGCACAGGTGTTCGAGGACGCGGGCGCGCTTGACAGACTGGAGGGATTCACCAGCCTGCACGGTCCAGCCTTCTACGGCCTTGCGCCCAACGAGGCCCGCATCACCCTGACCCGCGCCGCCGAGCCATGGTCCCCGCACCGCAAGCGCAGCACCGCCGGCGGCCCCGTGACCGTCTTTGACCCCGGCTTTCCCCTGCACTGGCGCACCAACGCCCCCGCCTGAGGCCCGACGATGATCCCCACCGCCTATCCCGACCCGCAGACCATGGCGCGGATCACCGCGCGCGCGCTCCTCGACATCCGCGCGGTGCACTTCAACGCGACCGATCCGTTCACCTTTGCCTCGGGCCTGCGCGCGCCGACCTACATCGACTGCCGCAAGCTGATCTCGCATCCCCGCATCCGCGCGACCCTGATGGATTTCCTGTCCTGCGCCGTGCTGCGCGAGGCCGGGCTGGAGGGTTTCGACAACATCGCCGGCGGCGAGACCGCGGGCATCCCCTTTGCCGCCCTGGTGGCCGAGCGGCTGGCGCTGCCGATGACCTATGTGCGGAAAAAGCCCAAGGGTTACGGCCGCAACGCAAGGATCGAGGGCGACATGACCCCCGGCCAGCGCGTCCTGCTGGTCGAGGATCTGGCGACCGACGGCGGCTCCAAGCTCTCGTTCGTCGAGGCGATCCGCGACACCGGCGCCACCTGCGCGCACACCGCCGTGATCTTCTACTACGACATCTTCCCCGAGGCCCGCGCGCGCCTGTCCGACGCCGGCGTGACACTGACCCACCTGTGCACCTGGTGGGACGTGCTGGCCGAGGCCCGCACGCGCGCGGACGCCGACCACGCCACCCTCGACGCGGTGGAGGCGTTCCTGCGCGCCCCGCGCGACTGGGCCGGCTGACACCGCCCACCACATCCGGACATGAAGAAACCCGGGCGGACATGAAAAAACCCGGGCCCTGCGGCCCGGGTTTCTTCTTGCGTGCGCGAACGATCAGGACTTGGAGAACTCGGGGTACGCCTCCATCCCCAGCTCCACCTTGTCGAGACCGGCGGATTCGGCCTCCTCGTCCACGCGCAGGCCCATCGTGAACTTGATGATGAGCCAAACGATGGCCGAGGCGATGGCCATGAAGGCCCCGATGGCGACGATCCCGATCAGCTGCGCCACCAGCGACGCATCGGAGTTGGAGAAGATCACCGCGATGGTGCCCCAGATCCCGGCGAACAGGTGCACCGGCACCGCGCCCACCACGTCATCCAGCTTCAGCTTGTCCATCAGCGGCACCGTCAGCACCACGATGACCCCGCCGATGGCCCCGATGATGGTGGCCAGGAACAGCGACGGCTCCAGCGGCTCGGCAGTGATGGCGACAAGCCCCGCCAACGCGCCGTTCAGCACCAGCGTCAGGTCGGGCTTGCCGTACATGATCTGGCTCAGGATCAGCGCGCCCACCGCACCCGCGGCCGCCGCGGCATTGGTGTTCGCCATGATCCGGCTGACGTTGGCCACGGCATCCGCGCCGCCCATCGCCAGCTCGGACCCGCCGTTGAAGCCGAACCAGCCCAGCCACAGGATGAACACGCCCAGCGTCGACAGCGCGAGGTTGGAGCCCGGGATCGGGTTGACCCGGCCGCCCGGCCCGTACTTGCCCGCGCGCGCACCCAGGATGATGATCCCGGTCAGCGCCGCCCAGCCCCCGGCCGAGTGCACGATGGACGACCCCGCGAAGTCCGAGAAGCCGACGGCGTCCAGCCAGCCGCCGCCCCAGGACCACGACGCCTGGATCGGATAGATCAGGCCGGTCAGCACGATCACGAACACCAGGAACGGCCACAGCTTGATGCGTTCGGCCACCGCACCCGACACGATCGAGGCGGTCGCGGCGCAGAACATCAGCTGGAAGAAGAAGTCCGACGCCACCGAGGCGTATTCGGGATCACCGACCTCCTCGAAGCTGACGCCCACCGGCTCCAGGAAGGTCATGGCGGGCATGCCCAGCCAGCCCTCGATGATCCAGGCATCGCCCGGATACATGATCAGGAAGCCGACCGCGAAATAGGCAATCGAGGCCAGCGAGAACAGGCTGATGTTCTTGAGCAGCTGCATCGTGGTGTTCTTGGAGCGCACGAGGCCTGCCTCGAGCATGCAGAAGCCCGCGGCCATGAAGAACACCAGAAACCCGCCGATGATGAACAACAGCGTGTTGAAGATGAAGGTGACCTCCGGAGTGACGCCGGCCATGGCCACGGCCTCGACGACCTCCTCGACCTCGGCGTCCTGCGCGAGGGCCACGACCGGCAGGAGCGCGGCGGTCGCCGCCAGAGAAGACAGTCTTTTCAGGTTCATGCTACTCACCCTTTGTCCTTCGGGGCTGCGGCGCCGATCACAGCGCATCGTCGTTGGTCTCGCCCGTGCGCACCCGCAGCGCGGTCGCGAGGTCAAGCACGAAGACCTTGCCGTCGCCGATCTTGTCGGTGCGCGCGGCCTTGGCGATGGTCTCCACCACCTGGTCGGCCATGGCGTCGCTGACTGCGATCTCCAGCCGGACCTTGGGCACGAAGTTCACGGCGTATTCCGCGCCGCGATAGATTTCGGTGTGACCGGATTGCGTGCCGAAGCCCTTTATCTCGGTCACCATCATGCCGCGCACGCCGACGGCGGTGAGCGCCTCGCGCACCTCCTCCAGCTTGAACGGCTTGATCGCTGCTATGATCAGTTTCACGGCTTCCCCCTTCCGCATGGGCGCCCTTCTGACAGGACGGTGTGCGACAAAAGGGGGCGCATCCGGGCGGCAACTCAATCGATCCTGCGGCGCACGGGGGGGCACGGCCGGCGGGATCGCACAATTTTTGCACTGTATTTCGATTTTGCCCACTTATTATGCAGATCACGAAGGGGAATCGCCGCCCCGATCCCGCCTCCACATCGCCCGTTCGACCGCGTATGTTGCGCTCCGGGCCCGCGATGGCTGAAGACGGGCAAACGAGGCAGAAATGGCAGGACCCAGATCACGGCCGCCGCTGGTCGCCGACCGGCGCGCAACACCCCCGCGCAAACCCACGAAGCCGCCGCGCAAGCCCGCGCAGCGCCGCCCCGCGCGTCCGCGCCGGGGCGGATTGCTGAGCCTGCCGGGACGGGCGCTGCGCTTCGTGCTGCGGGTGCTGTGGGGGCTGGCCTGGCGGATGACGGCGGTGGTGGCGCTTCTGCTGGCCGCGGCCACCTTCTATTTCTACACCACGCTGCCGGGGTTCACCGACCTTCTGGACGGGCGTGCGCGCGGGTCGGTCACGATGCTCGATGCCGACGGCCAGGTGTTCGCCTGGCGCGGCGAGACGTTCGGCGGCCAGATCACCGCACAGAACATCTCACCCCACCTGCGCCACGCGATCCTCGCGACCGAGGACCGGCGGTTCGAGCGGCATTTCGGCGTGTCCCCCCGCGGCATCCTGGGGGCGATGCGCATCAACATCGCGGCGGGGCGCAACCCGCTGTCGGGCCATGGCGGCTCCACCATCACCCAGCAGGTCGCCAAGCTTCTGTGCCTCGGCCGCCCCTTCGACCCCGCCGAATTCGCCAGCGAGGCCGAGTTCGAGCGCGACTGCCGCCGCTCCACCGTCTGGCGCAAGTTGCAGGAGCTGCCCTACGCCTTTGCGCTGGAGGCGAAGTTCACCAAGGACGAGATCCTGTCGATCTACATGAACCGGGCCTATCTGGGCGCCGGCACGCGCGGCTTCGAGGCCGCCGCCCAGCGATTCTTCGGCGTATCGGCGAACGAGGTCGACCCGGCCCAGTCGGCGATGCTGGCGGGGCTTCTGGTGGCCCCCTCGACCTTTGCGCCCACGCGCAACCTGGCGCGCGCACAGGGCCGCGCCAACCTGATCCTGGGGCTGATGGAGGAGGAAGGGTACCTCACCGCCGAACAGGTGGCCGAGTACCGCGCCAACCCCGCGCAGCTGTCCGAAGCCGCCGGCCAGCGCGCCGGAGGGGCGTTCGCCGACTGGATGATGGACGCGGGCCCCGATTTCCTGACGCGCGACACCACCGAGGACGTGATCCTGACAACGACGCTGGACGCCCGCATCCAGCGCGCCGCCGAGGACGCCGTCACCCGGATCTTTGCCGAGCGGGTGCGCGAGGGCTCCACCGCGCAGGCCGCGGTGGTGGTGATGTCGGCCGACGGCGCGGTGCGCGCGATGGTGGGCGGGCGCGACAACCGTATCGGCGCCTTCAACCGCGCGACGCAGGCCCTGCGCCAGACCGGATCGGCGTTCAAGCCCTTCGTCTTTGCCGTCGCGATGGAGATGGGCTACGAGCCCTCGGACATCGTCGAGGACGCGCCGCTGACCCTCACCATCCCCGGATCGGGGCCGTGGTCGCCGCGCAACTACACCAATGAATTCCGCGGCCTCGTGACCCTGACGGAGGCGTTCGCGCATTCCCTCAACATCCCCGCCGTGCGCATTACCGAGGCGATGGGGCGCGACAACGTGCGCAGCGTCGCCAACGGCTTCGGCCTGCGCTCCAGCCTGGCGGAGGGGCCGGCGCTGGCGCTGGGGGCGTCGGAATCGACGCTGCTGGACATGACCGCGGCCTATGCCGGGATCCTGGCGGGCGGGCGCTCGGTCCGGCCCTATGGCATGACCGAGGTGCGGCTGCAGGGCGACAGCGAGGCGTTGATGACCTTCGGCACCGGCGTCGGCGATCCGGTGATCTCCGAGGCGGCGGCCCGGCGCCTGACATGGATGATGGAGAAGGTCGTCTCCACCGGCACCGGCCGACGCGCGGCACTGCCCGGCGGGCGCGAGGTGGCGGGCAAGACCGGCACCACCCAGGGCGCGCGCGACGCCTGGTTCATCGGCTTCACCGCCGATTACGTCGCCGGTGTCTGGATGGGCTATGACGACAACTCGCGGCTGACGGGCGTCACCGGCGGCGGCCTCCCGGCCGAGATCTGGCGCGAGGTCATGGTCGCCGTGCACGAAGGGGTGCCCATGAGCCCGCTGCCGATGGACCCGCCGCTGACCCCGCCACCGGCCTTCGACGCGCCCACCACGCCGGAACGCCCGTGGGAAAATCCCGACCTTCCGGTGCCCGAGGGCGTGCGCTCGGACGGATGGACCGAAAGCCCGGTGGCGCCCTGGCCAGGGCAGCAGGGCGGACCCAGCGGCAGCGCCTCGGGCTTCGACGACATCGGTTCGGCGATCGAGAGGGCGTTGCGCGATACGCTGGGCACCTACTGACGGGGGCGATCAGCCCGGCGGCGCCTCGCCCAGGCAGGCCGCGAGGCGCGCAAAGCTGTCCGACGGCCCCCCCGGCGCGGGTTCCGCGAGGAACCCGTCCAGCGCGGGCCAGACCCGCACCGCGGCATCCACCACCGGATCGCTGCCGGCGGAGTAGAGGCCGGCCTGCAACATCAGCTCGGCGCGGGCGTGGGCGCCCAGCAGCGCGCGGGCGCGGGTGATCAGCGCGCCTTCGGCGTCACTGGCCGCCTCCGGCAGGCTGCGCGAGACCGACCGCAGCAGGTCGATGGCGGGGAAGCGCCCGCGCTCGGCGATGGCGCGGTCCAGCACCACATGGCCATCCAGCACCCCGCGCAGGATGTCGGCCACCGGGTCCTCCATGTCCGAGCCCGGCACCAGCACGCTGAGGACCGCGGTGATGTCGCCCGCCCCCTCGGCCCCCGGCCCGGCGCGCTCGGCCAGCGCCATGATCATGTGCGACAGCGACGGCGGCCAGCCGCGCAGGCCCGCGGATTCGCCGCTGGTGACGGCGATCTCGCGGTGCGCCTCGGCGAAGCGGGTGATCGAATCGGCCAGGAACAGCACATGCCGGCCCTGGTCGCGGAAATGCTCGGCCACCGCCATCGCCGCCCAGGCCGCCCGCCTGCGCACCAGCGGCGACTGATCCGAGGTCGCGGCGACCACCACGGCGCGCGCCATCCCCTCGGGCCCCAGCACCTTGTCGGTGAAGGCGCGCAGCTCGCGCCCCCGCTCGCCGATCAGGGCGATCACCACGACATCCGCCGCGACACCCCGCGCGAATCCCCCCAGCAGCGCGGATTTCCCCACGCCCGAGCCCGCGAACAGCCCCAGCCGCTGGCCGCGCACCAGCGGCAGCAGCGTGTCGAACGCGGCCATCCCGGTGGCCAGCCGGTCGCCCAGGGGGCGGCGGGTCGCGGCCTCGGGCGGGCTGGCGCGCAGCGGCCGCGCCACCAGGCCGCGCCCCAGCGGTCGGCCATCCAGCGGACGGCCGAAGGGGTCGACGATTCGCCCGATCCAGCCGTCGTGGGGGTGGATGTCGCTGCGGCCCACCAGCTCCACCGCCTCGCCGATGGCGGCACCGTCCAACGCATGATCGGGCATCACACCGGCGCTGCGGGGGGCCAGCCGCGTGATCTCACCGCCGATCCGGTCACCGCGCGCGGGGCCGATCAGCACCCGATCACCCAGGCGCGCACTGCCCGACAGACCGGTGACGCGCAGCATCCCGCGCCCGATCTCGGACACGCGGCCCAGCACATGGGTGTGGCGCACCGCGGCGATTTCCGCGCTCAAGGTGTCGAAGTCCATTCTGGACGCTCCCCTGCAAGGTCGTGCCGGGATCGTCCCGACTGGAACAGTTCATAAACGAATCGACGTTAAGACAGGGTGCATCCAATCGAGGGAGAAGCCCCGATGTTCGAACCACTCGCCGTCACCCGGATGGCCCATGCCCTGGCCGCGCATTCCGCGACCCGCCAGGGGGTGATCGCCGCCAACGTCGCCCATGCCGATACCCCCGGATATCGCGCCCGCGACGTGGAGGATTTCACGGAAACCCTGCGCCGCATGAACGCGGCCCCACCGCGCACCGCGGCCGACCCCCGGCTCATGCCGGTGGCGCCCGGGGGCAACCTGTCGCCCAACGGCAACACGGTTTCGCTCGACACCGAGATGATCAAGGCGGTGGAGGCGCGCCATCACTTCGACCTGGCGCTGACCATCACCCGCAGCGTGGGCGGCGTCATCCGCACCGCGCTCGGCCGCTGAGGGAGGGTGCGATGAGCGACCTGATCCGCACCCTCGCGGTGTCCACCTCGGGCATGGAGGCGCAGGCCAACCGGCTGCGCCACATCTCCGAGAACATCGCCAACACCGACACCCCGGGATACCGGCGCAAGACCGTCGATTTCCTGGCCGCCGTGGACCGTGGCGCGCCGCAGGAAGCGGTGCGCGTCAGTCCCGTGCGCCTCGACCGGCGGGAGCTGCCGCTGATCCACGACCCCGGCCATGCCCTGGCCGACGACACCGGCCATTACCAGGGCTCCAACGTCGATCTCGTGGTCGAGATCGCCGACGCCCGCGAAGCCCAACGCAGCTATGAAGCCAACCTGCGGCTGTTCGACCAGGCGCGACAGATGTCGCAGTCCCTGCTCGACCTGCTGCGCCGCTGAAGGACACCGACATGGATATCCGCTCCTCTTTCGCCGCGCTGAACTATGCCGCGGTGCGCCCCGCCACCGCGCCCCGCACCGACGGCCCCGGCGAGGCGCTGGCCAAGGCCGCGACCTCATTCGCCGAAACCCTCCAGCGCGGCGAGGAGACCGCCCGCGCCGCCGTCACCGGAGGCGCCGACGCGCATTCCCTGGTGCAGGCGCTGTCGGCCACGCAGCTTGCGGTGGAAACCGTGGTCACCGTGCGCGACCGCGTGGTCGAGGCGTATCAGGAAATCCTGCGGATGCCGGTCTGATGCAGGAGGCCGTCTTCTACGACACGCTGCGCCAGGCGCTGTGGATCGCGGTCATCATCTCGACCCCGATCCTCATCGCGGCGCTGGTCGCGGGCGTGGGCGTGGGCCTGTTCCAGGCGCTCACCTCCGTGCAGGAGATGACGCTGACCTTCGTGCCCAAGCTGCTGGCGATCGTGCTCGTGTTCTGGGTCACGATGACCTTCATGACCACGACGCTGGTGGATTTCTTCACACAGCGCATCATCCCGATGATCGCCGGAGGCTGATCCATGGACAATCCCGGATACATCGCCCTGACCCGCCAGTCCGGCCTGATGCGCGAGATGCAGGCCGTGGCCCATAACCTGGCGAACATGTCCACCGCCGGGTATCGGCGCGAAGGCGTGCTGTTCACCGAATTCGTCCAGCGGCTGGAGGGCGGCGCGCCGTCGCTGTCGATGGCCGCGGCGAACGCCCGCCACACCTCGGCCGCGCAGGGCGCGCTGGAGGCCAGCGGCGGCCCCTTCGACGTCGCGATCGAGGGCGAAGGGTTCTTCCAGGTGGAAACCCCGCAGGGCGAGCGGCTGACCCGCGCGGGCGCCTTCCGGCCCAACCTTGCGGGGGAACTCGTCACCGCCGACGGCCACCGCGTGCTGGACGCCGGAGGCGCGCCGATCTTCGTGCCGCCCGACGCGCGCGCCATCGGCATCGCGTCGGACGGCACGATCTCGGCCGACGGGGCGCCGGTGGCGCAGCTCGGCGTGGTGCGCGCGGTCGACCCCCTGACCGTCCAGCGCGAGGCCGGGGTGCTGATGCGCGTCGACGGCCCGTTGGAGCCGGTGGAGGAGCCCGCGGTGATCCAGGGCTACCTCGAAGGTTCCAACGTCGATCCGATGACCGAGATGGCCCGCATGATCGCCGTCAGCCGCGCCTATGAGCTCGGCCAGGCCTTCCTCGCCCGCGAGGACGAACGCATTCGGGGCGTCATCGAAACGCTCGGCCGCTCGTAACAACCGCCGCAAAGGAGAATCCCATGCGCGCCCTGCAAATCGCCGCCAGCGGCATGCACGCCCAGCAGATGCGGGTGGATGTCGTGTCGAACAACCTCGCGAACATGTCCACCACGGGCTACAATCCCCGCCGGGCGGAGTTCGCGGACCTGCACTACCAGCAGCACACCCGCCCCGGCACCATCACCGCCGCCGACGGCACGATGCTGCCCACCGGGGTGCAGCTCGGCCTCGGGGTGCGCGCGGCGGCGATCACGGTCATGCAGGCGCAGGGCTCGCTGGTCCAGACCGGCGGCGATCTCGACATCGCGATCGAGGGACGTGGCTATCTGGAGGTCGTCCTGCCCGGCGGCGAGCCCGCCTACACCCGCGACGGCGGGCTGCAACGGTCGCCCGACGGGCTGATCGTCACCGCCGAAGGGCACGAGGTCGCCCCGGGCATCGTCATTCCCGCCGACGCCCGCGCCATCACCATCAATGCCGCGGGCGAGGTCTGGGCCTATTTCGCCGATCAGATCCAGCCCGAGGAGCTGGGCCAGTTCAACCTCACCAGCTTCACCAACGAAAAGGGGCTGGAGGCGATCGGCTCCAACCTGTTCCTGGAGACCGAGGCCTCGGGTCCCGCCCTGCCCGGCGCGCCGGGCGAGGACGGCCTCGGCACCCTGCGCCAGGGCTATCTGGAGGAGAGCGCCGTGGACGCGGTGCGCGAGGTGACCGAGCTGATCAAGGCCCAGCGCGGCTATGAGCTCAACGCCAAGGTCATCACCGCCGCCGACCAGATGCTCGGCGCCACCGTGCAGGTGCGCTGATGATGGCCCAGCACACACTTGCCGGCGCAGCCCTCATCGCAGCGCTCGCCACCGGCCTTCCGGCCCCGGCCGAGACCCTGGTGGCCGCCCGGACCATCCGCGCGACGACCCTGATCGAGCCGGGCGACGTGGTGGTGGTGCCCGAGGTCCACCCCGGCGCGCTGTCGCATGCCGACGAGGCCGTGGGGCTGGAGGCGCGCGTCGCCCTCTATCCCGGCCGCCCGATCCGGCCCGGCGACCTCGGCCCCGCCGCGGTGGTGGAACGCAACGGCATCGTGCCGCTGATCTTCCGCCGCGCCGGGCTGACCATCTTCGCCGAGGGCCGCGCACTGGGCCGTGGCGCCCCGGGCGAGATGGTCCGGGTGATGAACCTGTCTTCGCGCACCACGGTCTCGGGGATGATCGACCCCGAGGGCCGCGTGCATGTCTCGGGCAGCGCCCGACCTTTCCACTGACCCCCGAGGCCCGCCGATGCGTATTCTGCTGCTTCTGCTCATGATCGCCGCGACGGCGGGCTGCTCGCGCCTGTCGCAGGTCGGGCGCGCGCCCGAATTCAATCCGCTGGAAGGCGGGTTCGAGCATCACGCGATGTACTCGCTGCCGCTGCCCGACCGGACGGAACCGCGCCGCGCCACCGACCAGGCCTCGCTGTGGTCGGCCGGGCAGCGCTCGCTGCTGGGCGACCGTCGGGCCAGCCGGCAAGGTGACATCCTGACCGTGGTGATCGAGATCGACGACCGCGCGGAGATGTCCAACAGCTCCGCCACCAACCGCTCGGGCGCCGAGGACATGGCGATCCGCGCCCTGTTCGGCCTGCCCGAACGCATCAACGAACGGCTGCCCGATGGCGCGACGCTGAACCCGGCGGTCGCCGCCACCGGCTCGGGCAGCTTCCGTGGCGACGGATCGGTGCGGCGCAACGAAAAACTGACACTGCGCCTGGCGTCCACCGTGGTGGAGGCCCTGCCCAACGGCGTGGTGCGGATCGAAGGCACACAGGAGGTGCGCGTGAACAACGAACTGCGCGAGTTGGTCCTGACCGGCTATGTCCGCCCCGAAGACATCTCACGGCGCAACGAGATCACCTATGACAAGATCGCCGGCGCCCGGATCTCCTATGGCGGGCGGGGCATTGTCAGCGACATGCAGCGGCCGCGCTGGGGTCAGCAGATCTCCGACATCATCCTGCCGTTCTGACCATGACCCGGTTTCTCATCCCCCTCATCCTCGGATGTGTCGGCCTGGTGGGCGGCGTGGCGACGGGTATCGCCCTCAAACCCCCGGCCGAGGCCGCCGAGCCGCCGCAGGCGCCACTGACGCCGTCGGTCTCGCTCGACATGCCCAGCAATTTCGTGATCCCGCTGATCGGCCGTGACCGGATCCGCTCCATGATGGTGCTGTCGCTCGGCCTGGAAGTCGACGCCGAGCAGACCGCCGCGGTCCGCGCCCAGGAGCCCCGCCTGCGCGATGCCTTCCTGCGCGTGCTGTTCGACCATGCCAACGCGGGCGGCTTCGACGGCGTGTTCACCGCCGCAAGCCCGATGGCCAGCCTCCGCACCGCCCTGCGCGAGGCGGCGGTGGGCGTCTCGGGCCCGGCGGTGCGCGACGTGCTGATCCTCGACCTGCTGCGCCACGACTGACCGGCGGCGGCCCTCAGACCCCGAGGCACCAGCGCAGGACCGCCTTTTGCGCATGCAGGCGGTTCTCGGCCTCGTCAAAGACGACCGACTGGGGGCCGTCCATGACCTGCGAGGTGACCTCTTCGCCACGGTGGGCGGGCAGGCAATGCATGAACAGCGCGTCGGGCCTGGCCTGCGCCATCAGCGCCGCATTGACCTGATAAGGGCGCAGCAGGTTGTGGCGCCGCTCGCGCGCGGACTGGCTGTCATGCATGCTGACCCAGGTGTCGGTGACCACCAGATCGGCGCCGTCGACCGCACGGACAGGGTCACGCTCGATCACGATGCTCCGGCCCTTGTCACGGGCGAAACCGACATGCGCGGCCTCCGGGTCCAGCTGCGGCGGCCCGGTGAAGGTCAGGTCGAAACCGAACTGCCCCGCGGCGTGCAGGAACGACGCGCAGACGTTGTTGCCGTCGCCCGCCCACACCACCTTGCGCCCGGCGATGGGGCCGCGGTGTTCCTCATAGGTCATCACATCTGCCATGATCTGGCAGGGGTGCGAACGGTTGGTCAGCCCGTTGATCACCGGCACGCTGGCGTGCTCGGCCATCTCCTGCAGGACCGCCTCCTCGAAGGTGCGGATCATGATCAGGTCGACATAGCGCGACAGCACGCGGGCGGTGTCCGCGATGGTCTCGCCATGGCCGAGCTGCATCTCGCTGCCCGACAGCACCATCGTCTCGCCGCCCATCTGGCGCACGCCCAGATCGAAGCTGACCCGAGTCCGGGTGGAGGGTTTCTCGAACACCAGCGCCACCATGCGCCCCGCCAGCGGCTGCACGTCGTCGCGCGCACCGCGCGGGCGGCCATCGCGCGCGGTCTTCATCGCGCGCGCGGCGTCGATCATGTCGCGCAGATCGGTGGCATCGGTCGTGGACAGGTCGAGGAAATGGTTCATGCGAAACAGGCTCCGGGGGGGTCAGGCAGCCTGCGCGGTCAGCGCCCGCGCGGCGGCGTCGAGGCGCGCGACGGCCTCTGCGATCTCGTCGTCGGTGATGGTCAGCGGCGGCAGGATGCGCACCACATTGTCGGCGGCCGGAACCGTCAGAAGCCGCTGGGCATGGCCCGCCGCCACCACATCGCCCGGCGCCACCCGGCAGCGCAGCCCCAGCATCAGGCCGGACCCGCGCACGCCCTCGAACACGTCGGGGTGGGCGGCGACCAGCCCCTCCAGCTTCTGGCGCATCAGGCCCGCCTTGCGCCGCACCTCGGCCAGGAAGGCGTCGTCGGCGATGATCTCCATCACCTTCGCGCCCACCGCACAGCCCAGCGGGTTGCCGCCATAGGTCGATCCGTGGGTGCCGGCGGTCATCGGCGCCGCCGCCCGCTCGCTCGCCAGCAGCGCGCCCAGCGGAAAGCCCCCGCCGATGCCCTTGGCCACCATCATGATGTCAGGGGTCACACCGGCCCATTCATGCGCGAACAGCCGCCCGGTCCTGCCCATGCCGCACTGCACCTCGTCAAAGATCAGCAGCGCGCCCGTGGCATCGCAGGCCGCGCGCAACCCCTTCAGGCAGGCATCGGGCAGCGGACGGATGCCGCCCTCGCCCTGCACCGGTTCCACCAGAACGGCGGCGACGGTGTCGTCCAGCGCAGCCGTCAGCGCGTCGTGATCGCCAAAGGGCAGCGTCCGGAACCCCGGCAGCAGCGGCGCGAACCCGGCCGTCATCTTTTCCGACCCGGCGGCCGAGATCGCGGCGATCGACCGGCCGTGGAACGCCCCCTCGAAGGTCAGGATGGTCTGGCGTTCGGGCGTGCCCGCGGCATGCCAGTACTTGCGCACCATCTTGACCGCCAGTTCGGCCGTTTCGGTGCCGGAATTGGCAAAGAATACGGTGTCGGCAAAGGTCTTGTCCACCAGCATCGCCGCCAGCCGCTCCTGTTCGGGGATGCGATAGAGGTTCGACAGATGCCACAACCGCCCGGCCTGTTCGGTCAGCGCGGCGACCAGATCGGGGTGGGCATGGCCCAGCGCATTCACCGCGATACCGGCGGCACAGTCGAGGTACCGCTCCCCGCCCGCCTCGGTCAGCCAGGCGCCGCGGCCTTCGGTAAAGCTCAGCGCGGCGCGGTTATAGGTCGGCAGGACGGCCGGGATCATGGGCGTGCTCCTCGCAAGGGCTACAGAGGTGCCAAAGGCACCCGGGACTGTCAACTTTGGGAGATGGAAAAGACGCCACACCGGGCGCCGAGGCGTCAGGCGCGTCGGCGTCGCAGCGATCGGGGCATGGGGCATGCGGGCGTCATGGGACCGCCATAGCCCCCGACAAGGGGTCTGTCCAGCCGCTCCGTCACGCCTCGGCCCGCGAATCCGCGCGGCTCTTGCCGGCCACGTCCTGCGCCAGCGTGGCCGCCATGAAGCGGTCCAGATCACCGTTGAGCACACCGTCGGTGTCCGACGTCTCCACCCCGGTGCGCAGGTCCTTCACCATCTGGTAGGGTTGCAGGACATAGCTTCGGATCTGGTTGCCCCATCCCGCATCGCCCTTGGCGTCGTGCTGGGCCTCGATCGCCTCGGTGCGCTTGCGCAGCTCCATCTCATAGAGGCGCGACTTCAGCGCGGCCATGGCGATGGCGCGGTTCTGGTGCTGCGATTTCTCGGAGCTGGTGACCACGATGCCGGTGGGAATGTGGGTCATCCGCACCGCCGAGTCGGTGGTGTTGACGTGCTGCCCGCCCGCCCCGGACGACCGGTAGGTGTCGATGCGCACATCCGACGGGTTGATCTCGATCTCGATGTTCTCGTCGACCACCGGATAGACCCAGACCGAGGAAAACGAGGTGTGCCGCCGCGCCGCCGAATCATACGGGGATATCCGCACCAGCCGGTGCACGCCGGATTCCGACTTCAGCCAGCCATAGGCGTTCGGCCCCGAGATGCGATAGGAGACCGAGCGGATGCCCGCCTCCTCGCCCGCGCTCTGGGACATCATCTCGACATCATAGCCCTTCTTCTCGGCCCAGCGGACATACATCCGCGCCAGCATCGAGGCCCAGTCGCAGCTCTCGGTTCCCCCCGCGCCGGCATTGATCTCAAGGAAGGTGTCGTTGCCGTCGGCCTCGCCGTCCAGCAGCGCCTCGACCTCCTTGGCGGCGGCGTGTTCGGCCAGGCGCTTCAACCCGGCCTCGGCCTCGGCCACGATCTCGGTGTCGCCCTCGGCCTCGCCCAGCTCGATCAGGTCGCGATTGTCGGCCAGCTCCCGGGCGATGGCGTCGTGGGTGGTCATCTGGTCGACCAACCGCTGGCGGTCGCGCATCAGCGCCTGGGCACGGCCCGGATCGGACCACAGGTCCGGATCCTCGATCATGGCGTTGAATTCCTCCAGCCGGTGCGGCGCGGTCTCGCGGTCCATCCGCTGCGCCAGAAGCGCGAGCGACTTGACGATGGCATCGATGGTGGTCTGCGTTTCGGCGCGCATCGGCTGGCCTCATGTGCTTGGGGTCGCTCGGCCGAGATAGGACGCAGGGGCGCCCCTGCGCAACCCCGCCCCCGTCCGGCTCAGTAAAGCCCGCCGGAGCTGAGCGTGCCGAAATCGGCCCGCCCGCTGCCGCCGCCACCGCCGCCGGTGTCAGCGCCGTCGGGCGTGACCAGCGGCAGGTTGGCGCCCATGGCGAACCCGCCGTCGACGGTCAGGCCGAACAGCGGCTCCTCGCCGGCGCGGAAGAACTCGGCCACCACATTGGCACCGCTGGCGCCATCGGGCAGGCGGGCGCCGGTGAAACGGTCGATGTTGATGAAGTAACCGCCGGGGGGCACGGCAAAGCGCCCGCCGCCGTATTTGGCGATGGCCTCGCGCATGAACTCCTCGAACACCGGGCCGCAGGTGTTGCCGCCCGCAACCCCCTGCCCCAGCGAGCGCGGCCGGTCATGGCCGATGTAGCAGCCCGCCGCGATGTTGCTGGAAAAGCCCACGAACCACACGTCGCGCACATCGTTGGTGGTGCCGGTCTTGCCCGCGATCGGCACCGGCAGGTTGATCCGGCTGGCGGTCCCGCGCTGCACCACCCCCTCCATCATGGAGGTCAGCTGATAGGCGGTGACCGGGTCCATGATCCGCTCGCGGTTGGTCAGGATGCGCGGAGGCGTGCCGGGCGTCAGCGCCGCCAGGTCGCAGTCCACACAGGCGCGCTGGTCGTGGCGATAGACGGTCTGGCCCAGGCGGTCCTGCACGCGGTCCACCAGCGTGGGCTCCACCCGCTCGCCGCCGTTGGCGAACATGGCATAGGCGGCGACCATGCGGAACAGCGTGGTTTCCTGCGCACCCAGCGAGTTGGCGAGGAACGTCTGCATCCTGTCATAGACCCCGAAGCGTTCGGCATATTCGCCGACCACGTCCATGCCGATCTCCTGCGCCATGCGCACGGTCATCAGGTTGCGCGACATCTCGATGCCGGTGCGCACCGGGGTGGGACCATAGAAGCGGTTGGAATAATTGGTGGGGCGCCAGATCTGGCCGCGCCCGGTGTCGACCTCGATGGGGGCGTCCACGACGATGGTGGCCGGGGTGTAGCCGCTGTCCAGCGCTGCGGCAAAGACGAACGGCTTGAACGCCGAGCCGGGCTGCCGCTGCGCCTGGGTCACCCGGTTGAACGTCGATTGCTGGTACGAGAACCCCCCCTGCATCGCCAGCACGCGGCCCGAGTTCACGTCCATCGCCATGAACCCACCCTGCACCTCGGGCACCTGGCGCAACGACCAGCGCACAAAGCTGCCGTCGCTGTCCGAGGTCACGGTGCGCACATGCACCACGTCGCCCGGCGACAGGTTCGACAGGCCACCGCGCGCCCAGCCCATGTCGGCGGCCGCGACCTCGTGCGGGGTGTTCGCGTCCGCGGCCACCCCCTCGATGCCAAGGCGGGCGCGGGCGGCGTCCACCTCCAGCACCACGGCGGGGTGCCAGTACCCCTCCAGGTCGATGTCGCGCGCGATCTCGGCGCGCGCCAGCGCCGCACGCCAGGCGGCCTCGTCACCCAGCGCGTCCTCGGGCAGCGCCTCGCCGGAGCCGCGCCAGCGGCCCAGGCCGCGGTCATGACGCTCCAGCCCGCGGCGCAGGGCGCGGGCGGCGGCCTTCTGCAGGTCGGGATCGACGGTGGCGCGGATCGTCAGCCCGCCGCCGAAGAACTCCGCCTCGCCAAAGGTGCCCGACAGCTGGCGGCGGATCTCGTCGGTGAAATAGTCGCGCGCGGGCAGTGCCTCGCGGAACGACGGGATGTCGCCGCCCTGCACCGTCAGCAACGGCTCGGCGCGGGCGGCGTCGCGCTCGGCCTCGGTGATGTAGCCGTTCTCGTGCATCTGGCCCAGCACCCAGTTGCGCCGTCCCAGCACCCGGTCATGCGCCGTGACCGGATGATAGCGCGAGGGCGCCTGCGGCAGCGCCGCCAGGAACGCCGCCTCGTGCAGGTCCAGATCATCCAGCGTCTTGTTGAAATAGGTCTGCGCCGCCGCGGCCACGCCATAGGAGTTCTGCCCGAGGAAGATCTCGTTGAGGTAGAGCTCCAGGATCTGTGCCTTCTCCAGCGTCTCCTCCAGCCGGGTGGCGAGGATGATCTCCTTGATCTTGCGCTCGCCGGTGCGGTCGCCCGACAGAAGGAAGTTCTTCATCACCTGCTGCGTGATGGTGGAGGCGCCGCGCAGCGTCTCGCCCCGCGTCACCACCGCATCGCGCAGCGCCGACGCCATGCCGCGCGGGTCATAGCCGGAGTGTTCCCAGAAATTGCGATCCTCGGCCGAGATGAAGGCGGCCTGAACCATGTCCGGCACGTCGCCGATGGGCACGAACAGGCGGCGCTCCTGCGCGAACTCGTCCATCAGCAGCCCTTCGCCGGAATAGATGCGGCTGATGGTGGGGGGGGTGTACTGCGCCAGCTGCTCGTGGTTGGGCAGGTCGCGGGAATACATCCACAGCACCCCGCCCACGCCCACGGCTGCGAAGATCGCGGCCAGCGTGATCCAGCTGAACAGTCCGCCAAGGACGGAAAGAAGAAACCTCAGCACGGCAGAGCCCCCGGACATCGCAATGGCGCACCATACGCCGATCGGCGGTGCGGGTCAAAATCCGCGCCACCCTCACATCAAATAGTGACCAGCCCGTCACCCGTCGAGGAACGCCCGCAACGTCTCGGCCGTGGCCTCGGGGCGGTCGGCGTGCAGCCAGTGGCCCGCGCCGGGGATGCGCGCGATGCGCGCGGCGGGAAACAGCGCCCGGATCGGCGCGCGGTGGTCGGGGCGGACATAGTCCGACGCGCCCCCCGCCAGGAACAGCGCGGGCCCGTCGAAGCGCCCCTGACCGTCCCAGCCCAGGATCGCGGCCATGTTCGCCTCCAGCGCATCGAGGTTGATGCGCCAGCGCGGCGGATCGGCCCGCAGGTCCAGCGACTGCAACAGGAACGCGCGCACGCCGGGGTCATCGACATGGGCCGCAAGGCGCCGGTCGGCCTCGGACCGGGTGCGCAGGTCGGACAGGTCCAGCGCGCGCATCGCGTCGATCAACCCCTGCTGTGTATGGCCGTACGCCACCGGGGCGATGTCGATCACCGCCAGCCGGCGCACCCGTTCGGGATGGTCCAGCGCCAGCCGCATCGCCGCCTTGCCGCCCATGGAATGGCCGATCACATCGAGCGGGCCATCCCCGGCGACCTCGGCCAGGTCGCGGGCCATGTCGGCGTATCCGTGTCGGTCGTCGCGCGGGCTGTCACCGTGGTTGCGCATGTCGACGGCGATCACCGCGCGATCCGTGGCCAGCGCCCGCGCGATCGCCCCCCAGTTGCGCGCCGAGCCGAACAGCCCGTGCGCGATCAGGACCGTGGGCCGGTCGGTCGCGGCGCCATGGCGCAACGCATGCAGCATCAGCGCGCGATCAGTAGCGCCACAGCACCGACAGCCGGACCACGTCGATGTCGGCCGACCGGTTCGTGATCCCGGCGTTGGAGACGTGGAAATACCCGACCCCGACCGACACATTGGTCGTCACCGGAAACATCACGTCGATGCCGGTCCGGAATTGCAGCAACTCGCGCGATTCGAAGCCGCCGCGGCCATCCTGATACAGCGCCACGCTGAAGTTGGGCGTGATCCGCGCCGCCCCCAGCCGATAATCGCCATAAAGGCCCACGCCGCCCAGAACGCCGCCGTGTTCCGTCACCGAGAAGGAATAGATCGGCCGCAGCCCCGCCCACACGGTCCGCCCCGAGCGGACCTCGGCGGTGAAGACCGGGTCACGGCTGCCGCTGGAGCCCAGATCGGGGCCGATCGACAGCAGATAGGCCGTGCGGTCATCGGCCAGCGCGGGCGGCGCGGCCAGCGCCAGAAGCACGGCGGCACCGGCGACCAAGGGCTGCAAACGGGTGCAGGGGAACAGGGGCATGTACGTCTCCGATCAGGGGGCGGGATCGCCGGCAGGTAATCCACGCACCGGGCGCGAGGTCAAGCCACCGCGCCCGGAGGGCCGCAGGCCCTTAGGCCGCGGCGGTGCGGCGGCGCGGCCGGCTGCGGCGTGCCGCGGCGGGCTTGGCGGCGGGCTGCTGGCCCGCGCCCCCCTGCGCGCCCGAGCGCGGTGCACGGTTGGCGGGCTTGGGCGACGGCCCGCGGCCGGGGCGACGGCCGGTCGGCGCAACCTCGGCCGAGGGCGTCCCGCCGATGGGCGGGATCGGCTGTCCCATGGCCTTTTCGATGGCGCGCAGCTCGCCCATCTCGGCCGGGGCGCAGAACGCCACCGCCCGGCCGTCGGCACCCGCGCGCGCCGTGCGCCCGATCCGGTGGACATAGTTCGCGGGCACGTTCGGCAGGTCATAGTTGTAGACATGCCGCACCAGCGGAATGTCGAGGCCGCGCGCCGCCACATCCGTGGCCACCAGCACCTTGATCTGGCCACCGCGGAACGACGCCAGCGCGCGCTCACGCTGGCCCTGGCTCTTGTTGCCATGGATGGACCCGGCGGCGAAGCCCCAGCTGTCGAGCAGCTTCATCAGCTTTTCCGCGCCATGCTTGGTGCGGCAGAACACCAGCGCGGCCTCACCGGCGTGCTGGCCGAGGTAGTGCTCCAGCAGCTTGGCCTTGTCGCCCTGGTTGACGAAATGCACGCCCTGGTCGATCCGCTCCACCGGGCGGCCGGGGGCGGCGACCTGCACGCGCACCGGGCGGGTCAGGTAGGTGGCGGACAGCTCCTCCATCTCCCGGGGCATGGTGGCCGAGAACAGCATGGTCTGGCGCGCGTCCGGCAGGTGCTTGGCGATGCGGCGCAGCGCCTGGATGAAGCCCATGTCGAGCATCTGGTCAGCCTCGTCCAGCACCAGGTACCGGGCCTCCGCCAGGCTGACGGCGCGCCGCTCCAGCAGGTCGATCAGCCGGCCGGGCGTCGCCACCAGGATGTCGGTGCCGCGTGCCAGCCGCATCGCCTGGCCGTTCAGCCCGGCGCCGCCGACGACGATCTGCACCTTCAGCGGGGTGTTGCGGGTCAGGTCCGTCAGCGCCGCGGCGATCTGGTTCACAAGTTCCCGCGTGGGCGCGAGGATCAGCGAGCGGACGCCCTTCGGCGCGGGCCGCTTGCCGCCCGACAGCGCCTGCACCAGCGGCAGGCCAAAGGCGAGGGTCTTGCCGGTACCGGTCTGCGCAAGGCCCATCAGGTCGCGGCCGGCCAGCACCGAGGGGATCGCCTCGGCCTGGATCGGGGTGGGGGCGGTAAAACCGAGGCCGGTCAGCGTCTCGACCAGGCGCGGGTCAAGTCCAAGGGTCGTGAAGTCCGTCAAGTCATGTCCTTTCGGCGGGCGATGCCCGCTCGGTGCACCCCCCGCAGGAGGCGCATGCTACGTGGAGCGGACCCGTCGTGGTCCGCCTGCCCCCGTGCGTGAAACTGGGAACGGTCGCGTGGTGGGCCCGATGGCCCGCCTGTCCGCCGGAGCGCGCATGGCGCGCGGGCTGCTCACGCGGCAGCGCGACGATCACGGGGATACATGCGCTCAGGACCCGCAAAAGTCAAGCTGCGCGCGGCGCGAAAGCCGCCGCATCCCCGCAGGCAGCGGCCCGTCGCCCGGCCTGTCGCGGAAAAAGGTGATTCGCATATCCCCACCCCGCGCGCCCCCGGCG
>NZ_NHSD01000306.1 GCF_016653255.1 Rhodobaculum claviforme | reverse complement strand
GCTGTCGGGGGCGCCGCACGGGGCGCTGTGCGGGGCGCTGCTGGTGCCGGTGCTGCGGGCGAACCGCACGGCGATGGCGGCGGCCGGGCTGCCCACCGACCGCATGGACCAGGTGGAGGGCTGGATCGCCGAGGCGCTGGACGTGCCCCCTGCCACCGCGCTGGACGCGCTGGAGGGCTGGATGTCCCGCCACGGGCTGCCTGCGCCGCGCGCCCTTCTGGACCCCGCACTGGCCCCGCAGGCCGCGCGGGATGCGGCGCGCTCCTCCTCGATGAAGGGCAATCCGGTGGTCCTCGATGCCGATACGCTGGCCGGGGTGCTGACCGCCGGGCGTGGCTGAGGCCACGGCGCGGGAATCGGGCGGGTCGCAGCCAGGGGGTCAGCACCCGCCCCTACGGAAGGGCACCGGACAGCGGCCCGACCGATCGAACACGGGGGTACGCCGCACCCTGTTCCGTCCCCTGCGCCCACCGCCGACGACGCCGCCAACCCGCCCCCGCGGCCCGGCGGGGCGCTCAGCCCGGGGCGCCGTGGCGCAGACGCAGCGCCGCCAGCGGCAGCGACGGCGGGATCGCGCTGCAGGCGGCATGGCGGCACCCGAGCCGCCGCGGATCGCCCATCAGCCGCCAGAGCCACCCCAGCGCCACACGGCGCACCAGCCGCGTCGCGCGGTGCTGCGTGCCGGCGATGACGCCGATCCCCACCCCCCGCCGGAGCCTGACCAGAGGGTCCAGCCTCATCGTCACGAGCGAAAATGCCCGCCCCGTGGCCAGATGCACCTCCAGATCGCGCCGGAACGCCGCCCGGTTGATCACCCCGAGCATCCGGTCAAGGCGCGCTCTGTCGGTTCCGGTCACCGGGATACCCTTGCCATGCGGCCCGTGCTACGGATGCCCCGCGACGGGCACAAGGCACCGGCCGGGTGCCCGGTCCCCCGCGCGTGCGCTTGACACCAGTGCCAGTCCGTTCCAACGCCATCGCCTGCAACGGGTGTGCCCTGCGGAGTGAAGCCATGACAGCGACCCCCGATCCGGCCGGGCGAGGTGCGGCGGCGGCCCCATGCGCCAGCATCACCGTGCCGGCCAGCACCGAGGCCGCCGATATCGAGGCCTGCCGCGGCGCGCTGCTGGCACAACAGGGCGTCGCGGGCGGCCAGCACATCATCGTCGTCGCCAACGGCTGCCACGACGCCACCGCGGCGTTGGCGCGCGCCTTCGAGGGGCGCCTTGCCGCGCGCGGCTGGCAGCTTTCGATGATCGAACGGGCGCGCAGCCGCAAGATCGCGGCCCTCAACGCGGGCGATGCCCGGGCCACGGCGGGGGTGCGGATCCATCTGGGCGCCTGCCGAGATGCGGGGCGGATCGCCGGTCTGCTGGTGGCGCTGGCGCGGAACGCGCCCCCGCAAAACCCGGTCACGCGGGCCACGGCCGGGGTCCGGCTGCGGCTGCGGCTGCCGTTCGTGGCACAGGGCGCCACCGGCGCGGAGCCTTTTGCTGTCAACGCCGCCGGGCGCACACGCGCGGGGCTGTTCCCCGACGTGATCCCGGACGATGCCTTCGTGCGGGTCCACTTCCGCCCCGAGGAACGCCACGAGATCGCCTCGGGGTATCGCTGGCCCATGGTCGCGGGGCTGCGGGCGCTGGTCGGGGTGCGCCGCCGGGATGCGGGTGTGCGCCGGATCGCGCAGCGCCACCCAGCGCGGATGGAGAACGCGGCGAAGGCCCCGCCGGGGGCGCGCACCCTTCCGGGGCTGGCCATGCGCGCCACGGTGGAAGTCGCCGTGGACATGCGGACGTGGGCGCTGTGCCACATCGGCCCGTCGGACGGGCAGTGGACATGCGGACGCTGACACCGATGACGCCAGACAAGGATCGCCAGATGCACCAGACCCAGCCCGCCAACCCGGCGCCGTCCGGCGGACCGGTCGCCTATCTGACCGGGCAGTACCCGAAGATGTCGCACACCTTCATCCAGCGCGAGATCGCGTCGTTGCGGGCGCTGGGGCTGGAGGTGATCACCACGCAGGTGCGCCGGGCCGCGCCCCATGACATCACCCCTGACCAGCAGGCCGAGGCGGCGGCGACCTTCACCATCCTGGAGGCCGCGCGCAACCCGCTGCGGGTGCTGGCCGCGCATGGCCGGATGCTGCGCCGGTCGCCGCGCCGCTGGGCGTCGATGCTGGCGCTGGCCGCGCGCACCCGTCCCGAGGGGGTGCGCGCCGCGCTGTGGCAGCTGTTCTACTTCCTCGAGGCCGGGATCCTGGCCGATCACCTGGTGCGCAACGGGGCCGTGCACCTGCACAACCACTTCGCAGGCTCCAGCGGGACCGTCGCGATGCTGGCGGCCGGGATGGCCGACATCCCCTACAGCTTCACCGAGCACGGTCCCGACATCTTCTTCGAGGCCCGCCGCTGGCGCCTCGACGAGAAGATCGCGCGCGCGGCCTTCGTATGCTGCATCAGCGATTTCTGCCGCTCGCAGCTGATGCTGTTCTCGGACCCCGCGCACTGGGACAAGCTGCGCATCATCCGCTGCGGGGTGCAGCCGCAGCTGTATGGCACCACGCCGCCACGCTGGACGGGGGGCAACATCCTGTTCATCGGGCGGCTTGCGCCGGTCAAGGGCGTGCGGCTGCTGCTCGATGCGTTTGTGGCGGTGCATCGGAAACACCCCGATGCCACGCTGACGCTGGTGGGCGACGGGCCGGACATGGCGCGGTTGCGCGCACGCGCGGCCGCCCTCGGGCTGGAGGGCGCGGTCACCTTTCGCGGCCAGCTGGGCGAGGCCGAGGTCGCCGCCACCCTGGGCGCGGCCGACATGCTGGTGCTCCCCAGCTTTGCCGAAGGCGTGCCGATGGTGCTGATGGAGGCAATGGCAAGCCGCCTGCCGGTGGTGGCCACCCGCGTTGGCGGCGTCGCCGAACTGGTCGAGGACGGCGTGTCCGGTCTGCTGGTGCCGCCGGGCAATACCGATGCGCTGGCGGCGGCGATCGAGCGGCTGCTGGCCGATCCCGACCTCGGCTGTCGCTTCGGCACCGCAGGTCGCGCCACCGTCGAGGCCCGCCACGACACCCTGGGCGAAGCCCGCCGCCTGCACGCGCTGCTGAGCGGGGCGCGCGCAAAGCCCGCCGCCTGACCCCGGGACCTGCACCGGGAACCTGCGCCGGGGACCTGCGCCGGGGGGCCTGCGCCGGGGGGCCTGAAATCTGCGGGCCGCGGACCGCAGGCGGCGCCCGCAGCGCGGCGGGGCATTTACCTGCCGTAAAGATTCGCTCCCTAGACCGAAAGGGGCAGGGGCGTGCCCGGACCGGCGCGCAGGGGCGGAGGGGTCGGAATGGTGCTGGGCATGGTGATCGCGGTGGCGTGTCTGGGATGGGGCGGCCTGATGGCGGCGCTGCTGCTGGGACAGCCGGTCTGGCTTGCGCTGGCGGTGCAGTCCGGCCTGGGGGCGGGCCTCATGCTGGTCTGGTCGTCGGTGCGCGCCCTGCGCGGGCGCACGGTCGCCTGGATGCCGGACCCGGCGGAGGCGCCGTGCTGGACGCACGCCCGAGGCGCAGCCCTGCCACCCGCGATACAACGCGCCCTGCTCCCGCCGCGCTGAGGGTGAGCGCCCTCAGCCCAGGCGCAGCAAGCGATCAAGCAGCCGGTCGGGCAGCAACCGCCGGGCAACCTCCATCATCCGCGCCGGGACCGTCACCGCATACCGCGCGCGCGGCCGCCGAGCCTCCAGCGCGCGGATCACCACGTCCGTCACCGCCGCGGGAGGCAGCTCGAACCGGTCCGGGCCGCGATCCTCATACAGCCGCCCCAGCAGCCGGTCCTCGTACTGTGCCGCACGGGGCGAGGCGCGCCAGTCCACCCACGCCTCGAACTGTCGGCGCGCGTTGATGCGAAACCGCGAGGTGATGGGCCCGGGCTCGATCAGCACGACATGGATGCCCGCGTCGGCCATCTCCAGCCGCAGCACGTCCGACAGCCCCTCCAGCGCGAACTTGGTCGCCACATAGGCGCCCCGCCACCGCAGCCCCACCCGCCCCAGCACGCTGGAGCACTGCACGATCCGCCCGCCCCCCGCGGCGCGCATCAGCGGGATCACCCGGCAGGTCAGATCGTGCCAGCCGATCACGTTGGCCTCGAAGATCGCGCGCAGGGCCTCGGCCGGGATGTCCTCCAGCGCGCCGGGGATGGCAAAGGCGCCGTTATTGAACAGCGCGTCCAGCCGGCCGCCGGTGCGCTCCGCGACCTCGGCCACCGCGGCGGCGATGCTGGCGGGATCGGCATAATCGAGTCGGATGCTCTCCAGCCCCTCGGCCCGCAGGCGGGCGCAGTCGGCCTCGGCCCGCGCGGTGGCGAACACCCGCCAGCCGCGCGCCGACAGCGTGCGCGCGGCATCCCACCCGATGCCCGACGAACACCCCGTGATCAGGATCGTACGCTGTGTCATCCGCCTTCCCGCTGGACCGTTCCCCGCGAACCCCCTACACACTGATCGCATGACCGACGAGCCCCCCCGCCCATCAGATCGAACCCCTGCGCCGGGCGCTGGGGTCGCGCTATCTGCAATATGCGCTTTCGACGATCATGCACCGCGCGCTGCCGGATGCGCGTGACGGGCTGAAGCCGGTGCACCGGCGCATCCTCTATGCGATGCGCGAGCTGCGCCTGGCCGCCAACGGGCCGTTCCGCAAATGCGCCAAGATCTCGGGCGACGTGATGGGGAACTACCACCCCCACGGCGACCAGGCGATCTATGACGCGCTGGCGCGGTTGGCGCAGCCCTTTGCGATGCGTTATCCGCTGGTGGACGGCCAGGGGAATTTCGGCAACGTCGACGGCGACAACCCCGCCGCCGCGCGCTACACCGAAGCCCGCATGACCGCGATGGCCGAGGCGCTGCTGGATGGCCTGGACGAGGACGCGGTCGATTTCCGCCCCAACTACGACGGCACGCTGGAGGAGCCCGAGGTCCTGCCGGCGGCGTTTCCCAACCTGCTGGCCAATGGCTCCAGCGGGATCGCGGTGGGGATGGCGACCTCCATCCCGCCGCACAACCTCGGTGAGCTGATCGCCGCCTGCCGCGCGCTGATCGACGACCCCGACACCCCGGACGACGCGCTGTACGCGCTGGTGCCCGGCCCGGACCTGCCCACCGGCGGCGTCATCGTGGAGCCGCCCGAGAGCATCCGCGAGGCCTATCGCACCGGCCGCGGCGCGTTCCGCCTGCGCGCGGCCTGGGAGGTGGAGGACCTCGGACGCGGGACCTGGCAGATCGTCGTGACCGAGATCCCCTATCAGGTCGCCAAGTCAAAGCTGATCGAGCGCATCGCCGAGCTGATCCAGACCCGCAAGACCCCGATCCTGGCCGATATCCGCGACGAAAGCGCCGAGGATATCCGCATCGTGCTGGAGCCGCGCTCGCGCAATGTCGATCCGGCGGTGCTGATGGGCCTCCTGTATCGCAACTGCGATCTGGAGGTGCGGGTGCCGTTGAACATGAACGTGCTGATCGACGGGCGCACGCCGCGCGTGTGCAGCTTGCGCGAGGTGCTGCGGGCGTTCCTCGACCATCGGCGCGACGGGCTGCTGCGCCGGTCCCGCCACCGGCTGGGGCGGATCGACGCCCGGCTGGAGGTGCTGGAGGGGTTCCTGGTCGCGTTCCTCAACCTCGACCGGGTGCTCGACATCATCCGCTATGACGATGCGCCCAAGCCCGCGCTGATGCGCGAGGTCTGGGCGCCCGGCTATGTCCGCGCCACCTCCGAGGCCGACTATGCCCCCCCGGCCGAGGGCGAGGGCGCGCTGTCCGAGCCGCAGGCCGAGGCGATCCTGAACATGCGCCTGCGCGCCCTGCGCCGGCTGGAGGAGATCGCGCTGCGGCGCGAGTACGACGCCCTGCGGGCCGAGCGCGCAGGCCTCGAGGAGCTGTGCGCCAGCGAAGCCCTGCAATGGCGCCGGATTGCGCAGGAGCTGTCCGAGGTCGACGCCCGATTCGGCATCCGCGCCCCCGGCGGCGCCCGGCGCACCCGCTTTGCCACCGCCGAGGCGGTGGAGGACGTGCCGCTGGAGGCGATGATCGACCGCGAACCCATCACCGTCGTCTGTTCCACCATGGGCTGGATCCGGGCGATGAAGGGCCACATCGCCGCCGACAGCCCGCTGAAGTTCCGCGACGGTGATTCGGGTCGCTTCGTCCTGCATGCCGAAACCACCGACAAGCTGATCGTCCTCGCCTCGGACGGGCGGGTCTATACGTTGCAGGCCTCCAACCTGCCCGGCGGGCGCGGCATGGGTGAGCCGCTGCGCCTGATGGTCGACCTGCCCAACGAGGTGGAGATCGTCGCCCTGCGCGTGCACCGGCCCGGCGGCAAGCTGCTGCTTGCGTCCTCGGCCGGGGACGGGTTCGTGGTTCCGGAGGCCGACATCGTGGCCCAGACCCGCGCGGGCAAGCAGGTCCTCAACCCCGCGCGCGGGGCCGTGGCCCGCATCTGCCGGCCCATCGAGGGCGACCACGTCGCCGCCGTGGGCGAGAACCGCAAGATGCTGGTGTTCGCCCTGTCGGAATTGCCCGAGATGGCGCGCGGCAAGGGCGTGCGGCTGCAGAAGTACAAGGACGGCGGGCTGTCGGACGCGATCACCTTCACGCTGGCCGACGGGCTGCGCTGGAAGGACCCGGCCGGGCGCACCCGGCACGAGGCCGACCTGACGGAATGGACCGGCGCGCGTGCCGGCGCGGGGCGGATGGCGCCGCGCGGATTTCCGCGCGACAACCGCTTTCCCTGAAGGCGGCGGCCCCTCAGCCGAACGGGCGGGGGGTGACTTCCTCGAAGACGCCGGGCGTGAACGGGCCGGGATCGCCAAATCCGCCCCCCGACGCCAACGGCGGCGGCGCGCTGTCGGGGGTGCCGGTGACCAGCGCCCACCACAGCTTGCCGTTGGGGTCCTGGTGCCAGGCCAGCCCCATGTCGCGCGCCTCGCGGTCCAGCAGGACGGCGCGGGTGTCGGGGTTGGCCATCCAGGCGTTGATGGTCTCCAGCTCGCTCTCGAAGGTCTCCGAGATCAGCTCGCCGCGCATCTCGCCGCGGTACCCCGCGCGCGCCACCCGCGCCACCGGCGAGGAGCCGTCGGAGCCGAAGTGCCAGGCGCGTTCCTGCGCCGACATGTCCCGCGCATGCGTCGCCGCCGCGGCCGTCAGTTGCGCGTTCAGCTCCAGCGGTGCCAGGCGGCGATCGGCGCGCAGGGCGTTGACCGCATCAAGCGCGCGGAACGGGATGCGTTCGGCATCCCCCGGCCCGATGCGATAGACCCGCTGGATCGGCTGGCCATCGGGGCCAAGCGGCGCCAGCGGCTGCGCCGGGGCACAGGCCGCCAGCGCCGCAGCCGCCGCAAGGGCCACGAACGCCCGTCGGCCGGGGCGGAAAAGGGGACGGTCGGGGGGACACTCTGAACGCATCGTCATTCCTTCGCGGGGGCCGTTCGCGGGGGCCGGTCGGGAGGTCGGTCGGCCGCCGGACCCCGCTTCCGTTTCGGCCGGTCTAGCTTCTGCGAACGGCGGTGGCAAATGCACCGGCGCCCGCACCGGCGCACAGGCGGGTCGTCGCCGCACAGGTGTTGCCAAATTGACGAAGCCGGATGAAACTCTCTGCGCAGTCGTCTGGCAGCAGTTGCATTTCAACGGGGCCAATGTTCTTTCGGCATGCACGAGGTACCCTTGCGTGCCCCTGCCGATCCGCAAACCCTCGGACGGCGGGCAACAATTGGAGGTTGACATGAAGAAACTCGTTCTGGCCCTGGCGCTCACCGGCGTCGCTTCCACCGCTTTCGCCGGCGCTCACGGCACGTCCAAAATGGCCGATCCGGTCATCGAGCCCCCGGTCATCATCGAAGAGACCCGGAAGTCGACCGCTGGCGTCGTGATTCCGATCGTTCTGCTGCTGGTGGCCGCCGCCGCCATCGCCGCGAACAACTGAGGACCGTCCGGCCCAAGGCCGGATCGGGACGGGGGGCGGCGGGAAACCGGCCGCCCCTTTCCTTTGGCCGCCTCGAACCAGCCGTGCCGGCTGGCCCGGGCCAGAGGCTCAGATGACACCGTTTATCAGATGACACCGCTCATCAGATGACACGGGCCACGACATACCCCGCCAGATCGTCGAGAGCCGCGCGCAAGGGATGCTCCGGCAGGGGCGCAAGGGCTGCGCGGGCGCGCGCCGACCACGCCAGCGCCTCGGCCCGGGTGGCCTCCAGCGTGCCGTGGCGGGCCATCAGCGCCATCGCATGGGCCAGGTCGCCATCCTCCTGCTTGCCGGCCTCGATCACCCGGCGCCAGAACGCACGTTCCCCGTCATCGGCCGCGGCCACGGCGCGGATCACCGGCAGGGTCAGCTTGCGTTCGCGGAAATCATCGCCCAGGTCCTTGCCGATGGCGTCGCCCGCCCCGCCATAATCGAGGTAATCGTCCACCATCTGGAACGCCACGCCCAGCGCGTCGCCATAGGTGCGCAGCCCGTCCACCTGTGCCTCGGTCGCATCCGCGATCACGCCCCCGGATTCGCAGGCCGCCGCGAACAGCGTCGCGGTCTTGCCGCGCACGACCTTGAGGTAGGTGTCCTCGGTGGTCGCCAGGTTGCGCGCGGCGGTCAGCTGCAGCACCTCGCCCTCGGCGATGCGGGCGGCGGCCTCCGACAGGATCTCCAGCACCCGCAACGAGCCGGTCCCCACCATCAGCTGGAACGAGCGCGCGAACAGGTAATCCCCCACCAGCACGGACGAGGTGTTGTCCCACAAAAGGTTCGCCGTCGGCCGGCCGCGCCGCTGCGCGCTTTCGTCCACCACGTCGTCGTGCAGCAGGGTGGCGGTGTGGATGAACTCCACCGTGGCCGCGAGGTCGATGTGGTGGCGCCCCTCGTAGCCAAGGATCCGCGCCGCCGCGAGCGTCAGCAGCGGGCGCAGCCGCTTGCCGCCCGCGCCGATCAGATGGGCGGTCACCTCGGGAATGCGCGGGGCGTGCTCGGACGCCATGCGGGTGCGAATCACCGCATCCACCGCCGCCATGTCCGCCTCCAGCGCCTGTCGAAGCACCACATCGGGCCGCAAGCCCGGCTGATCGAGGCCCATCGTGCCCTCCTGCTGTCCGCGTTGCCCCGTCTCGACACGGCGGGCCAAGTGCCCTTATGTGTCGATGATGAGGGAACTTCTTCGCACCAACGACCCGACGGTCATCGCCTGGGCCTCGGCGCTTCTCGAGGGCGAGGGTATAGAGCCCTTCGTGCTCGACGTCCATATGAGCGCGCTGGAAGGGTCCATTGGCATATTGCCGCGCCGGATGATGGTGCGGGACGCCGACCACTTCCGCGCCAGCGCCGTGATGCGCGACAACGGCATCCCGATCGAGAGCTGAGGGGACGGTGACGCAGGACACCACCGAGGATGCCTTTCTGGGCGGCCGGCTGCGGGTGTTGCAGCCGCGCCAGGGGTATCGGGCCGCCACCGACCCGGTGCTGATGGCGGCTGCCGTGCCCGCGCGGACGGGGCAATCGGTGCTGGAACTGGGCTGCGGGGTGGGCGTCGCCAGCCTGTGCCTGGGTGCGCGGGTGGCGGGGCTGCGGCTGGCGGGGCTGGAGCGGCAGCCGGGCTATGCCGCGCTGGCGCGGGCCAATGCCGCGCGCAATGCCGTGGCCCTGGAGGTGTGGGAGGGCTGCGTGACCGCCCCGCCCGAGCCGCTGCGCGCGCAAGCATTCGACCATGTGATGGCCAACCCGCCGTGGTTTGACCCCGCAGCCCCGCCCGCCCGCGACCCCGGCCGCGACGCCGCCCAGCGCGAGGACACGCCGCTGGCCGCGTGGATCGACACCGGCCTGCGGCGGCTGCGCCCGGGCGGGTGGCTGACGATGATCCTGCCGGCCGCGCGCCTGCCCGATGCGCTGGCGGCGCTGGCGGGGCGCGCCAGCGCGGCGGTGTGCCCGATCGCGGCCCGCGAGGGGCGCGCGGCGGGGCGTGTGTTGGTTCAGGCCCGCAAGGGCGGGCGCAGCCCCTTCGTGCTGGGGGCGGCGCTGGTGATGCACGCGGGCTCCCGCCACCTGCGCGACGGCGTGGATTTCACCGACATCGCCACCGCGATCCTGCACGACGCAGCCCCCCTCAGCATCAGCTGAGGGGGGCTGCGCGGTCACAACCCGATGGCGCAGCCGTCCTTGCGCGGGTCGGACGCGCCGATCAGCACGCCACGGGCGTGGTCGATGCCGATGGCCTGCGCCCCGCCCAGCGGCTCGGGGCGCCACAGCGCGGCGTGGCCGCGGGCGGTGATCGCCTCCATCAGCGCGGGGTCGTAGCCGTGCTCCAGCTCCAGCGTGCCATCCACGGCGAATGAGCGCGGCGCGTCCAGCGCCTGCTGCAACCCCATGCCGTGATCGCGCAGGTTGCCCAGCACATGGGCGTGGCCGGTGGCCTGGTACTGCCCGCCCATGACGCCGAACGCGAGCGTCACGCGGCCATCCTCGCGCAGCATGGCGGGGATGATGGTGTGCATGGGGCGGCGGCGCGGCGCCATCTCGTTGGGGTGGCCCTGGGTCAGGCTGAAGCCCGCGCCCCGGTTCTGGAACAGCAGGCCGAAGCGATCCGACGCCAGACCGGACCCGAAGGCGTGGAAGATCGAATGGATCAGCGTCACCGCCATGCCGTCGCGGTCCACCGCGCACATCAGCACGGTGTCGCGGTGCACCGCGGCGGTGGCCTGCGCCACCGGCGTCTCCAGCGCGCGGGCCGGGTCGATCAGCGCCGCGAGCTTCGCCGCCGTGTCCATCGACAGCATGTGATCCAGCCGGTCGCAGGTCTCGGGGTCCGAGATGAACCGGTCGCGGGCGTCGTAGCCGAGCTTCGTCGCCTCGGCCAGGATGTGCACCCGCTCGGGGCTGTCGGGCGCCATCGAGGCCATGTCGAACTGCGACAGGATGTTGAGGATCAGCGCCGCGGTCGCGCCCTGCCCGTTGGGCGGATGCTCCAGCAGCTCCGCGCCGCGATAGGTGGCGCTGATCGGCTCGCCCCAGCTGCAGGCGGTCTCGGCAAAGTCCTCGGAGGTGTGCACGCCGCCCATGGCGCGCAGGCTGGCGACCATGTCCTCGGCGACCTCGCCCTCGTAGAAACCGGCGCGGCCCCGGACTGCGATGCGGCGCAGCACCTCGGCCTGGCCGGGGGCGCGGAAGATCGCGCGCTCGGCCGGGGCGGCGCCCTGCATCAGGTAGAAGTCGCGCGCCACGCCCTTCAGCCGGGCCCCGGCGTCGACCCAGTCGGCGGCCACGCGCGCGGCCACCGGCACGCCCGTGTCGGCATGGTGGATCGCCGGGGCCAGCGTCTGGTCCAGCCCCAGCCGCCCGTGATCGGCCGCCAGCCGGCACAGCGCATCCACCGCGCCGGGCACCGTCACCGACGCCGGATCATCCAGCGGAATCGTCGTGTGCCCCGCCGCCCGCAGCGCCTCGCTCGAGGCGCGCGCGGGTGCCCGGCCCGAGCCGTTCAGCGCGTGGACCGTCTCGGTCCCGGCCGGCTTGACCAGCACGAAACAGTCGCCACCCAGCCCGCACATGTGCGGCTCGCATACATGCAGCGTGGTGGCCATGGCGATGGCTGCGTCTGCGGCGTTGCCCCCCGCCCGCAGGATCTGCGCGCCCGCCTGTGCCGCGATGGGATGCGAGGTGGCGACCATACCGCCGGTCGCCAGCACCTCGGACCGTCCCGGCCTGTGGAAATCACGCATGTCGTCGCCCCCTTGTGTATCCTGAGTGCAGGCTTAGGGGGGGGCGGGAAGATTGCCAAGG
>NZ_NHSD01000305.1 GCF_016653255.1 Rhodobaculum claviforme | reverse complement strand
CGTCCCTCGATCTCGAGACGACCCATCGTCCTCCCCCGACAACCCCTGCCAGGAAATCGATCAGGCCAAGGCGACACCTCGTAAATCTGGGTGTCGCCTTACGGACTCAATGACGCGTCCTCCTACAGACGCGGCCGAGATCAACGAGACGCTGGTGCGCGACCTCGCCGCCGGAGGCTTCCTCGAGCAGCAGCGCAACGTCGTGCTGATCGGCGGCACCGGCACCGGCAAGAGCCACACAGCCATCGCCATCGCGCGTGCCTGCATCCGGCGCGGTGCCCGCGGCCGCTTCTTCAACGTCGTCGATCTCGTCAACAAGCTCGAGGCCGAGACCCGCGCCGGCCGCCAGGGCCGCATCGCCGACCACCTCACCCGCCTCGACTTCGTCGTGCTCGACGAGCTGGGCTACCTCCCCTTCGCCCAGTCCGGCGGCCAGCTGCTGTTCCACCTCATCAGCCGCCTCTACGAGCGCACCTCGGTGATCGTCACCACCAACCTCGCCTTCGGCGAATGGCCGGCCGTGTTCGGCGACGCCAAGATGACCACCGCCCTGCTCGATCGCCTCACCCATCACTGCGACATCGTCGAGACCGGCAACGAGAGTTGGCGCTTCAAGAACCGCGCCTGACCACCCCCACCCGCCAGACGCGCAACGCAGTTGTCGCCCCACCGCCTCGCCGCCGGCTCGGCGCTGCGGCGACAACTGCGTTCAGCATACCAAACAGGGGGGTCCCTTTTGGACGCCTATACAGGGTCCCGATTCAATGCTGATTGACAATCTGCCGAAGGAGATGGAGTGAGTTTCCTTGTTTCAATGCTGCGGTCATTGTGAAAGTCCTTTTGCTGTTCAAATGGAAGATTGGCCGAAATCAAAATCCAAAAGCGAAATCGCTCTGTGAAATACAGAGGATTTTATGGATTCGTCAGGGGTGCGCTTGTCGTCGGGGAATAGCGTCAGGCATTCGGCTCTTTGCCGCTCATCCCCAGTGGCGAAGAGCATACCGAATGGCGGACTTGGTGAAGCGCGCGCCATCTGGCGTTGTCCGATGGCCGATGTGGTGATGGATGATCAGCGCGGCATCGTCCTTGGTATTTTGACGAACGATTTCGTCGCAGAGACGATAGAGTTCGTGGTCAGCGCCCAGCCACATCGAGACGTTCCAGAGCCGCCAGTTTGGATGGCCATTGTGCGGTGCTGATTTTTTGAGTGGCTTTGCGCGAGGCGAGGTCGGGGATGGCGTGAGTATGGTCATTCGAGGGTCCTCTTTGCTGTGGACCCTGAATGTGGTGATGGGCGCGAAATGCGGGAGGGCTTTTCGGGGGCGAAATGAAAGTATCGCTTACGCAACCTTCAAATGGGTTCTCGTCAGTCCAAATCGAGCCCCCGCGACCAAATTCCTACGCGTTTCCAGACGCTTGAACGCCGCCCTCCGGGGCGGCGCTCGCGTTTCCATTATCCGTGGAAGCACTGTGGAAGCAAGAAGGCGCGAAGTCTATCGTACCCATGAGAAATCCGCGCCTGGCCGACCGGGACGGATCTGTCATCCCAGCACAATGGTTTCACCGTCGATTTTCCAAACTATGCCGGTTCCCAGTTCCTCGAGTGTTTCGACGATCGCTCTCTCGGCCGACTGATCTGGCGCATCCCTGTCTCGAGTGAGTTCGTCCAGGAGTGTTGCGCTTTCTCCATCCGTGTCGCCCATTGGCCAAAGCACAGCGCGCGAGAGTTGTGATTTCCGGAGCATCAGGGCTTGGAGACGGCAATCGAACGATTGCGCACCGAAGTTCGGATGAACGGCAATCGGCAAGTGAACCTCGACCGACCGCGTTTGTCCGATGCGATGGATGCGATCATTACATTGCTCTTCGACGGCGGGGTTCCACCATCGCGATAGATGGATGACGTGGGTGGCCGCGGTCAGCGTCAGCCCGACCCCGGCTGCCCGGGGCCCAAGGATCATCAGATCGAAACCTTCGTCGGTGGCGAGATGCCGCTGGAAGCGCGTGACCATCGCGCGCCTGCGGTCGATCGGTGTATCGCCATTCAGAACGTCGATGCGCGCGAGGCCATAGCGCCGTTGCACAAGGCTCGCCAACCGGTGCTGTGCATTGCGGCTCTCAAGAAAGATCAGGGCTCTTTCGCCACGATCTCGAATTCTGTCGAGAACAGCGAACGCGACCCTGAGGCGGGCAGACGCGTCGGCCCAGGCTTCGCCGGTCGGATCGCCGTCGAGGTCCGGATGCAGGGCCACCGTGCGCAGGCGATGTAGGACGCGGAGCGCGCGGCCGCGGTCGGCAATGCCGGCAAGCTCGATGCGCACAGCATCGTAGGCCGCCGCCTGGACGGGAGGCATGAGGACGGGATGCAGTCGGCGGGTCTTGGCCGGTAGGTCGGCCGCGACCTCGTCCTTCAGTCGGCGCAACGCCAGTGCGGGCCGGCCATCCTGTGGTTCGAAGAGCAACCGGCGCAACAGCGCCATGTTTGTCGGGTCGGGCGTCCCGAAGCGATCCACGTAGTCCCGTAGCGATCCTAGGACCCCCGGCGCGACGACATCAAGGATCGCCCAGAGCTCCGAGGTCGTGTTCTCGATCGGCGTTCCAGTCAGCGCGATGCGGAAATCGGCCTTCAACGCGCGGGCGGCGACATGGCGCAGCGTGGCCGGGTTCTTGATGGCCTGAGCTTCGTCGAAGACGACGGCCGCGAGTGGCAGTCGCGCCAGGGAATGCTGATAGTTCACTAGCGTGTCGTAGGTGGTCAGCAGCCACCAGTCGCGCCCGCGTCCGGCATCGACTGCCGCGAACAGGGGGGCGAGATCCAGATGCTCCGCACCGGTCGCGATCTCGGTGCCCTGTCGCCCCGTCTTCAAGCGCGCGAGCCCCGTGCCGTAAAGCCTGACTAGGCTGCCGAGCCCGCGGGCATCGAGATGTTGTTCGGCTTCCCCCGCCCAGGTCTCGAGAAGCGACGTCGGGGCGACAATCAGCACCGGCCCGGCGGGGGAGGTTGCGCTTCCCGGCTGCTCCGCGAGCCAGCGGAGGAAGGCTAGCGTTTCGAGGGTCTTGCCTAACCCCTGTTCGTCGGCGTTCAGGATCCCGGGTGCACCTGCGGCCCAGGCGGCGACCTGCCAGTCGAAGGCAGAGCGCTGATGTGGACGCAGGGTCGTAGATAGCCCCACAGGCTTGGGCGCCGCAAAGGAGGGGCGCGCGGCCCATACCGGGTTCCAGCGGAGTCGTTCGAGATTGTCGGCGGTTTCGAGAACAAGCCGCTCGCCGCCCCGCCCCTTGCCGCCCGCGCCCGCACCGTCGCGGTCCCGACCGTCCTCGAGCATGCGCAAGCGCGCCGTCAGCGCCTGTATGAGGCTGTCGTCTACCGGCAGTTCCAATCCGGCCACGGTGACGGTCTGATCCCCGAGATCGCGTGCGCTGCGCAATGCGGCAATCGCACTGCGCAGCGTCTCGACCCTCCATGCGGCTATAGCTTCAGCCAGCGCGTCAGGCACCTCGGGCAACCACGTGGTCGTGGCGCGCGCGCCCGGCGGCAGGGATGGCGCCACGAAAGGGGTCACGCCGAGCACGCGCTCGGCATAGGCGCGCGTCTCGACGAAGATGTGTCGTGCCGCGGTTTCGATGGCCTCGACAATCCCTTCGTCGGAGAGCCCGTCCAGCGCTCCGTTCGCGCGTAGCCGTTCCTCGACCCGCCGACTGATCGCCGCACGCGGGTTCTTCAGAAAAACACGCCGGACCTCGACCGGCGCCCGGGCCATTTCGGACATGACCTCGAGCGCCGGCAGTGCACCCGGGTCGATGGCCAGATAGCGCCCGGGCCCCAGGCGGTAGGCGCGCAGCGTCCCGCGGTGCCGCAGCGTGGCCTGAAAGGCAGCCAAATCTCCGCCGGCCAGCTCGGCCGCGTCCTCTTCGATGAGGGCGTCCTCGTCCTCGCGCATGAGCTTGCGGCGGTCGAACGGAAGGACATCGAACTCCGCCTCGCTGCGCGGCTCGATCCCGAAACTGTCGGCAAGCCGCACCTCGAGCCGGCGCAGGAAATCCGTGATGGCAAGCCGCGCCGCCGCCGCATCACCAGACCCGAGCGCCGGATCGAGAGCGGCACGAAAGCGGGCGAGCGCCGCCCAATGCGCCTCTTCTGACCCGGTGCCGGAGGTGAGCCCCTCGGCCGCTTCGATCGCCTCGAGCATCCACAGCGGCAGCCGGCGCGGCCCCTCGGCTGTGGTCAGGATCGCCCCTTTGCGGTGCGGCAAGACGCGCCGGCCGCGATCGCGCCATTCGGTGACCAGGCGAAAGCCGGCGCGCCCCGGCACGCCCTCGGCATCGACGGAGAGCGTCAAGTGCACGAACGGCGGCAGGCCCAGTGCCTGGGCCGTCCCGGCCGGCAGGGCAGCGACCAGTCGGTGCGAGAGCCGGATGCCCTCGGGTTGCATGTCGACGGTCTCGCCGAGCTCCTCGGCGCAGGCCTCGAGATCGCCGAGTGCGGCAGCCAGACGGTCGTCGCGGGCGGCCAACTTGTCGAGGGTCGGGGGCGCGGTAGGGCGAAACAGGCCAGACATGCGCGCTCCGTGCTCGGCCAGCGGAGCGCACGCGATGCCTGTCGTATCAACGCTCCAGCCTAGCATGGGCGGTCTATCCCCCAACGGACACGAGTCTGCCAGTCGCCCCTATGCGCGAACTCGCCATGCTTGGGCGTCAGGCGGATATCCTCGCAATCATAGAACCGGCCATAGAGCGGCGGCGCCGATCCGGCTGCGGCGCAGAAGATGTGCACCTTGTAGCTGTGCGAGCCTTCGACCACCACCTTGTCGCCGATCCGCATGATCAGGATCGAGGTATTGTTGCTGCGCCCGGTCTGGCGCCCATGATCGAGGCGCAGGTTCCGCCGGCCGAGCATGTTGCGGGCGACCAACGCGGCTTCGGGGCTGAAAGCGGGCCAGGCCTCGCGAATGCGGCCCTGTTCGTAGAGGCCGAGCCAGAATGTTCGCCGCGGCGCCCACATGTGGCTTTCATCGGCGCGGGTATGGCGCCGCTCCGCCTCAGTGATCACGTCGAGAAAGAGCCGCAGGTTCGCGCCCGTGAGCCAGCGGCGATAGGTTTCGAGTAACCCGCGATCTATTGCGCCCCAGGGGCCGCCCAGGCTGAGCCGAGGGTCGCCGTAAAGATCGCTAAGCCGGCCGGTAATGCGGTCGACCAGCCCCTCGGGCGGGGTGCGCTCGCCCCAGGCGCGGACCAAGGCTTCGATCACCGCGGCGGCACGGGCCGCGGGCAGCGCCGGGCGCGCCGGATCGGGGCGAAGCCAGCGGAGAAGCCGGTCTATGCCTGCCTCGGTCGCGAGCGTTGGCGCGATGCGTTTCAGCCATTCGCCCTGTGCCGCAGCCCACAGGCCGGGCCCGTGCGGATCGGGCACGCCGAGGGTACGGAGTTCGGTCCACGGATCCTCGGACCGTGCCATCCGCTCGGCCACGGCCAGATGGGCGGCGGTGGCGTCGAACAGGCTGGGAAAGTCCGCGATGATACGCCTCCAGCGAGCGGGAAAGTCCGATGGCGCGATCCGTGACAACCGTTGGGCAAGCGCCCGCGTGTAGAGATTGTTCGGCTCCCAGGTCTCGAGATAGGCCGTCGCCGCCGCCGAGACGAGCAGCGGTTTCCGCTGGTGTCCCACTTCGTCGAGTAGCAACCGCAAAGCCTTCTGATAGATCGGCTGGCGAAACTCGGGCAGGCAGGCTATGCGCAGCGCGCGCGCGGCGTCGGCCAGCGTGCAGCCCTCCCAATCGCCGTTCTTTACGCGCAGCGCGAAGTGGCGCAGGACCTTCTCGCGGTCGGCTTCGGCAGGTAGGCGGGGCAGATCGGGCCAACGCTCGCCGATGCGCTTAACCGCAGCCTCCAGAAGGGCGGGCGAGGTCAATTCGAGGCGGCCGGGTCGCATGGGCTCGGCGAGGCGCTCGGAAAGGCGCATCAGCGCCCCTCCCGCAAACGCCGCTGGATCGTCTCGATCTCGGCAACGTTCGCCGGCGTCTGCATCAGGATCCGGATGTCGATCCGCCGGTTGGCGGGTTCGTTGACATTGTCGGCTGTCGGTACGGCAAGGCGCATCTCGCCATAGCCCGCGACTCCGGGGACGGGTTGTCCCCGCAGGTTCAGTCGCCGCTCGAGCGCAGGCGCAGCTGCGATCATCGCGAGGAAAGCCGCGTTGGCCCGTCGCGTAGACAGATCGAGGTTGCGCTGCGCGCTTCCCACCGTGTCCGTGTGGCCCTCGATCTGCACCGCCTCGACGATTGCGCTTGTTGCGCAGGTTTCGGGCCGCGGGGCCACCGGGCCGGCAAGAGTCATGCAGGCAATGCCATCGTCGAGCAGACGGGCCAGATCCTGAACGATCTGCAACGATTGCGGGTTGAGAGTGAATGCGTTGGTCGCAAACAGACCCTCGCCCTGAAAGCGCAGAGCGTCGCCTTCGGGGCTGACCTCGATCAGGATGCTCGGATGCAGACGCGAAAGGTCGCTTCGCAGCCCCTCCAGCAGGCGACGCCTTTCATCGTAGGCCGCAGAAAGGTACGCTTCCAGCTGGTTCCGGGGGTCACGCTGCGCAAGCAGGCGCTCGAGCTCGGCGATCCGCTCATTTGCATGGGCGAGTGCCTGTCTCAGGGCGCGAAGCTCGGCTTCGACTGCGGCGAGTCGCGTCGCACCGCCGGAGACCGCCTCATCGAGATGCCGCTGAAGTTCCAGCAGGCGCGCTTCTGTCGCCACGACTTCGCTGCGCAGACGCGCCCGTTCATCTTCGCTGGCCGCAATCGCTGAACTTAGAGCACCAAGTTCGGTCTCTGCTGCGGCGAGCCGTTCGGCCAGCGCCTGCCTTGCAGCGTCGGCTTGCGCACGAAGGCGCACCAGATCAGCCATCCTCACCTCAGCGCGAGACAGTGAATCCTTTAGCCGGTCGCGTTCCAACTCGGTCCTTGCCAGCGCTTGCGCCAGCCTGTCACGGTCGGCGGTCATCTGTTCGTACAGCTCGCGCGACACATTGTCGGTGGCGCTGAACTGCGTGGCGAAATAGGCCATCATCAGCATCACGATGAACAGGAACCCGACGGTCAGATCCGTCATCGAAACATAAGCGGACTCCTCCTCTGCCTCGCGATGGCGGCGATAGGCGCGCATCAGCGGCGGCCCCCGGGCGGCGTCGGACGGAAAGCCTCGGCCTGTTCGACGACTTCGCGCAGGGTGTCGAGTGCCGGCTCAAGGCCCTTCTGAAGACTTTGCACATGCTTCTGCAGCTGGTCGAGCGCCGCTTGAACTTCGGCGGTATAGCGGTCTAAGGCCTTGCCGAGCATCTGGTCGATTTTGTCCATTTCTTCGCCCTGACCCTGCAGGCGATCTGTGATTTCGCGCAACCGGGTGAGGACAGCTTCGACGGCCTGAGTCTTGGCTGCAAGGGTGGTCTGTGCCGCGGAAAGCGCGGCCTGCGCGGCTTTCGCGCTTTCGGCAGCGGTCTGGGCCAGACGGCCTGCCGCTGCTTCGACCGCCTTGTTCGAGTCTTCGATCCGGCCCGCGGCTTCGGCCACGGGTCGGGCTGCAGCCGTGAAGTCGCGCGCCGCCTGCCCGAAGCCCTCGGCAGCCGCGCGCGCCGCGGCCCCCCCGGTCTGCGCTCCCTTTGCGACCTCGCGCAGACCCTCGCTTGCGGCCTGCGTCGCATCGGCTGCGGCCCGGATGTGGGTAGCAAGCGCGTCGAAGGGCGAGAGTAGCCGATCACGCGCACCAGATAGTGTTGCCTCTGCTTCTGCTGCAACGGCGGCCTCCGCCCGCGTGCCGGCAGCGGCGATTTGCTCCTCCAACCCGCCCAGCGCCGTCGCAAGGGCCTCGCCGGCAGTTTTCAGCTCGCTGCCGGTGGCGGCACCGCTTTGCGCCAGGCGGTCAACAACCTCCATGAGCCGCTCGGCAGCAAGATCAAGCCGCCCGCTCGCCTCCGACAAGGCGCGGCCGACATCGCCCGAGAGGCGATCCGACAGCGTTTCCACCAAGGCGCCGACGCCCTCGCTCGACTGCGCCTGCACCCGCTCGATCAAGGGCGCTAGTCCATCGCGGATCGCCCCGCCAATACTCCCCGACAGCGACTGGTTGATCTGCGTAGCGATGTCGGTGGCGAGCCCCTGCAGCATGGTGCGGGTCTGGCTCTGCTCCTTCAGCATGCGCAGCGCAATGTCTTCCTGGCTGAGGAAGGACAGGCGGTCTTCGATGGCCTCGTTTGCCTGGCGCAATGCAATCTCGACACGGCTCACGCTGCGGCGCAGCGCCAGGGTGAAGAGAATAGAACCCGCAAGCCCGGTCAGCGACATAATGAATTTCGCCGACGCAATGCCCAGAAATCCCGCCATCTCCTCAGGGGCCAGCGTACCGGACGGACCGATCCTTTCCTGGAACTGCGTGAGCGCTGCGATGAGGCCGAGAAATGTGAGAAAGAGGCCGACTGTCACGAACATGTTCGGAAGGATTCGGAGCCAGCCGGGCCCGAAGCCTAGGTCCTCAACGTTGAAGAAGACCGACGGCCGAACAGCGTTCCGGATCACCGGAGCGCCATCCATGTCGTCGATGATGTGGGTTTCGCGATACTCGCTCCAGGCGGTGGCGATCGCTTCATATTCTGCGCCGCGTTTTCTCGCTTGGCTGAGCGTTGCGTCGATCTCGGGAACCTGCGTTGCGAATTCGTTGCTACTGCCAGCCTTTGCCAAGCTTTCTTTCAGGAGTGCAAGGGCGCTGGTCTGGCGTCTCGTGACGCCATCAAGCGACAGAAGCGCGACGATGAAGCCGCTTGCAAGAGAAATTGCGACCCATCCGGGTGCACCTTCCGAGACCAGAACGCCGGCAAACCATACGATGAAGGCAACGGTAATATCGCCGAAATCCATCCACATCTTCCAAAAATTGTGTCGCTCCGACATTCCCCAAGTGGCGTGCCGTCTGATGTCAAGATTGCCTGAGGCTGCCCGCTGGACAAGCGTTTTTCGTCCCGAACGGCGCCGGCGGTCTCGCAGGCGGCTGGAACTGGGTGGATCGGGCCGCGAAGCCGCAGCGTCCTCGCTCGACCTCGTCGCCATGATGGCGGCCGAGATCCGCGCGGGCGAGAAGGCCGTCACCGCCGCCAGGCGCGTGCGCTGCTTCACCGCCGTCGATCTCGTGAACCGTCTGGACGCCGAGCGGCGTGAGGGCCAGGCCGGCCACCTCGGCGACCAGCTCTGCCGCGTGGACCTGCTGATCATCGACGAACTCGGCTATCTGCCCTTCGCCGAAGCTGGCGGGCAGATGCTTTTCCACCTCATCAGCACACTCTACGAGCGCACCTCGGTCACCCGAAACTTCCGGTCTGATCGAGCGAGCCGTGCAGATGACGCTGCGCAATGGCGGCGGGGTATGGGTGGTCGTACCGGATCGCCTGCCGGATGGCATCTCGATGGCGGCAACCCTGCGCTACTGAGCGCGCCAGAACGAGACGGCGCTTCTCCTCTACCGCGGCCGGGCACGGGCGCGGCTCGGGTTGCCCGATTCCGTGGTGCGCCCGTCGGCGTCCTGGATGTGCGCCCGCGGCACCTGCACGGTCTCGGTGCCGAAGGTCCCCACGAGCTGGCGCGACCGATGGCCGTGGCGATACCCTTTCCGCCCGGCGCCACGGCCATAGCGGCAGCGCCCGATGGCCGCTTCCAGTTCCTCTTCGAACAGCGCCTCGATGGTCGCGCGGATGTTCTGCCGCAGCCGCGCCTCGATCGGGTCGAAGGCGTCATCATCGCCCAGTAGCGCAGGCATGGCGGTCGCTGTAGTCTTGGTCATGGCGTAATCTCCCTGGCGGTTCCAGCCGCCGGTTGGGTGGTTGCAAGTCACCCGGAGATTACGCCGCCCTCAAATTTCCACCACCTTCGCGACACGACCGTAGCATGTTGGATTTCTCGCTGTCCCACTCCCGCAGCAGGTTCGCCGTCTCCCACCCCAGTTCAGCGAAGAGTTGGATGGCGGGTTGCTCGACCGCCGCACCTCTCCGTAGGCGTGGGTGGGGATCGGGGGATCATGGGAAGAAAATAATCTCTTATCATGTCCCCCGATGATCGAGGAGCATGACCCATGCGCGCCTGCCAGCCGCAAGCAAGTCAATAGATCCTGAGCCTACGCTGCTCTGGCGTTGACACCTTTGCCAGATTGACCGTTGCGGCGCGCCGCTCTCAACCCTGCGAGGCTTCCCAGGCCGGCCAACAGAAACCAGGCCGCGCTTGGCAGAGGCACGGGGGTCACGCGATAGGCGACTGTCATTTCGGCAGTGTCAAAGTCGCAGCTGTAGGCGCCGGGCAAAACCGAATCGCGACAATCGCCGCCAAAGCCAAGCACAAACGTTGCTGTTCCGAACGCGCCTACGCCTGGAGCACCAAAATCAAGCTCGCCCTCCGCTCTTCCGCCCCTGAAAAAAAACCGGGTCTCGAGTCCGAAGATGTCCAGAAATCCCCGGTTCTGTGGATTGACCCGGAATCGGAGGAAAGAATCCTCGGGCTCGTCGAAATCAATTCGCAGCGTACTCGACCCCGTCAGCCACCACTCTGTTTCCGGCGCTGTCCAAGTCAAATCCATGAAATACCGCGTGCTCAGCCGAATGTCATCACCCGGCTGTAGCCCATCGAGCCTCCCCAGGTAGACGTCAAGCTCGATCGATCCACCCCATAGCGTAGCGCTTGTATTGAAGAGATCGTTGAGGTTTACGCCGAAATTCAGGCCTCCACCTTCGAGCGACACATTTAACGGCTGGAACCCGGGCCGGGGTGGGTCGGGGTCGTGCTGCGCTTGGGCTGGCGCCGCAGAGATCATGGCAACTATCCCGACGGCCGCTCCGAAAGGTATCAGTGATCCTCGTCTGCGCATCGCGATGTTCCTCCGTCCACCATAGTAGCCTTGCGCTACCGACGCACCAGCACCGATGGTCCCCAAGTACGCTAAGACAGACCAATACGGTCGCCTGACGAGGTTGCCGGATCAAGCTATTTTTGCCCAGTGCGGCTCTGCGGGGTCACGTCCGTCAAGCTGGTGTAATTTCCCGGATGGCCTGAGGGCATGATCAGGCGGCCTTCGTGGTTATGCTGAGAATGGGGTCGATCTCCTCGGTATCGATGCGGGCGAAGGCGTTGACCATCATGTAGCGGCTCGAGGTCTGCCATTCGTCATTCTGCTCGAACAGCACCGCGCCGATGAGGCGCAGGATGGAGGCCTCGTTCGGGAAGATCCCGACGACATCGGCGCGCCGTTTCACCTCCTTGTTCAGCCGCTCGATCGGATTCGTGGAGTGCAGCTTGGTGCGATGCTGGCGCGGAAAGGACATGTAGGCGAGCACGTCGTGCTCGCTGGCGTCCATCAGGTCAGCGAGCTTCGGCCAGCGGGAACGCAGCTGGTCGGAGACCTTGCGCCAGGTCTCGCCGGCGTGGGCGCGGTCGGGCTGGTCGAAGGCCTGCCGGATCGCGGCGGCGACGACGGTGTGCTGGCCGCGCGAGACATGGGCCAGCGCGTTGGGCATCCAGTGAACGCGGCAGCGCTGCCAGGTGGCTTCGAAGACCCGGGCGATGGCGGCCTTGAGGCCGGTGTGCGCGTCGCTGATCACCAGCCGGACCCCGGCCAGGCCCCGCGCGCGCAGGGACCGCAGGAACTCGGTCCAGAAGGTCTCGGCCTCGGACGGGCCGATGCCCAGGCCGATGATTTCCCTGCGGCCCTCGGTGTTCGCAGCCACGGCGATTATTGCCGCGACCGGCACGATCCTGCCGCCCTGGCGCACCTTGAGGTAGGTGGCGTCGAGCCAGACATAGGGCCATTCGCCGGTCAGCGGGCGGTTCAGGAACTCACCCACCCGCTCGTCGATGTCCTTGCACAGCTTCGAGACCGTGCTCTTCGAGATGCCGCGCAGCCCCATCGCCTGCACCAATTCATCGACGCGGCGGGTAGAGACGCCGCCGATCCAAGCCTCCTGGATCACCGCCACCAGCGCCTACTCCGAGGTTTTCCTTGCCTCCAGGAAGCCCGGGAAATAGCTGCCCTGCCTGAGCTTCGGCACCCGCAGGTTCAGCGTGCCCAAACGGGTATCGAGAGCGCGGTCCCGATACCCGTTGCGCCAGGTCGTGCGCTCGCCGCTGCGCTCATGCCGGCCGGCGCCGATCAGGCCTTCGACATCGGCCTCCATGATCAGCTGCAACACCGCTTCGGCGATGGAGCGCAGGAAGTCGCCCTGGTCATGCTTGGCCAGAAGCTCGGACAGGTCCATGTTGGTCTTGGTCATCGGGGTCTCCGTAGGGTCCGTGGTTGAAGCGTCGAAACTCCACCTCGACCATACACCTCGATGGCCACCCGGGATCACACCGCCGGCGGCGATGAAATTACACCAGCTCCTCGGACGCTAACAACGGCCGGTCGGCACCCAGAGAATAAGAAGCGCGAATTCTGTGGAAGCCAGCAGCCAGCCCGTGACGTCAAGAGAGGGTGTGAGAGCATCTTGCAGTGGGTCTCCTGTTGGCTGGTGCGATCCTGGCCGGCATGTCCGGGTTGCGTGCCAGGCTTCGGCCGAGCAAGGATATATCTTGCGAGGCATATTCATTTCAGTTCGACCATTCATGGCGTGAAGTATGCCCTTAGAGATATAAATAGCTTTCATCGGGATCACAGTCCTGATATATGCCCTTTGAAGCATAAGCTGGATCCAGATCATGGCTGCAGTCGGTACCAAGGGCCATCGACGGGTCGTCAGCGCCAAGGATCTTGGCGCGGCGGTGCGTGACGCGCGGCGCAGCCAGAAGATCGGGCAGGAGGAGCTCGCCGAGCTCACCGGCGTGAGCCAGCCCAACATCTCGCGTATCGAGCGAGGGGAGAGGCCAGCGACAGTTGAAACCTATATCCGCCTGCTCGAAGCGGTCGGCGTGGACCTCGTGGCGGTCCCAAGGTCATGATCCTGGATGTTTGGCTGGAAGGCTTCGAGGCGCCGATAGGAGTGCTGGAGCGCCACGATGACAAGTCCCTGACCTTCTCCTACGGGCCGCAAGCCTTCGCGGACCCTGATCGCGGCCGGATCAGCATGTCTCTTCCGGTGCGCGACGCGCCCTACACGGACGACGCCTGTATCGCCTATTTCGGCAACCTGCTGTTCGAGGGGCAGGAGCTCGAACGGGTTCGTGCGAGACACGGAATCGACCGCGATGATCATGGAGGTCTCCTCTACCATCTCGGGGCCGACTGTCCCGGCGCGATCTCGGTCACACCGCAAGGTGCCGGGCCAGGCAAGCGCCCCGGGGTTTTCCCGCAGGATTACGAAGAGATCGGACAGCCGCAGCTGGCCAGGATTGTGGCCTCGCTGCACCACACCGGGCGGCTGCCTGACGGGGCGCGCGATCCCTCGCCGGTGGCGGGCGTCCAGCCGAAGCTTGCCCTTCTGCACCACGACGGGGCATTCCACCTTCCCAAGCCAGGCAGCGGGGCACCGACGACCCACATCCTGAAGGTCGCCCCGCGCGAGGATGCCGTCCTGACGCGCCACGAGGCGGCTTTGCTCGACCTGGCCCGGCATCTCGACCTCGATGTTGCGCAGACGACCCGTCTCCAGTTTCCGCAAGCCCAGCCGGGGCAGCGGATAGAGGCGCTCCTGTCGACGCGCTTCGATCGTATCCTTGATGGCGACCTCGTCCACCGCGTCCATGTCGAAGATTTCTGCCAGGCGCTCGGCCTCCCACGACAGCTGAAGTACGAGCGCGACGGTGTGGAGGCCGACCGCCGGTTCTCGGCTGCTGCGGTGGGTAGAATGGCCGGTGAAACTGCGCAGCCGGCGCAGTTTCGTATCTCCTTCCTGAAGCAAAGCCTTTTCAACCTTGCTGTTGGCAATACCGACAACCACGGGAAGAACAGCTCGATCCTCTACACATTGCCGCGCGGCGTCCTCGCACCGCTCTACGACGTGGTGCCCGTCGTGATGGATCGGCGCGTAACCCACGAGTTCGCCTTTCGCGTGGGGGGACATGACTACATCGAAGACGTTGATCAGGCCGCAATGCTGGCCTTGATGGGGGACCTGGGGTTTTCCAGGCCACGTCTGTCGGAGCGATGGCTGAAGCTTCTGCGAGGGATCGCCGTCGAGGGCATCGATCGGCTGCACAGGGACGGCGGTAAAGCGTTGGCCGATTACGTTGCGGCGCAGCTTGGGATCTTGGAGGCAGCGCTCAAGGTCGACGTGGGGATTCCGCAGCGCGACTTTTTTCCGAGAGCCGTGCGGGGGAGGTCGGACAGCGCCGGGGGGTGGGGTGCATTCTCTTGAGTTCTGGATCCACACCTGCGGTCGCGACAGCCGCATCACCCTGAGGCCGGTTGCCTCCGACACGCGCATCCCGGCGGCGTAGGTAGTCGTCAGCGCAGCGCGCGCCTTCAGGCTCGGCACCGCCTCGAGAAACCGCACCACCTCGTCCGCGCTCAGCACCACCGGCAGCCGGTGCGGCTCGCGGGCGTAGGCGCTCCGCTCGAGGATTTCCGCCATCCCGAGCGTGACGCCGTAAAGGAACCGCAACGCGGCGACCGTCTGGTTCAGGCTTGAACTGATGCGGTGGATGGGCACGATCTACGTGGAGCAGATCGCAAGGCTGACAGAGGTGATCGACCGGCTGGCGGCCGAGCTGGAGGCGGCCTCGAGGGCCGATGTGCAGCTCCGTCGGCTCTGCACGATCCCCGGGATCGGCCCTGTCACCGCCGGGGCCGTCGCGGCGTTCGCACCGGACCTCGATACGTTCGACAGCAAGCGCAACTTCGCCGCATGGCTTGGCCTGGTGCCCCGCCAGAGGTCCACTGGCGGCAAGACCAGGTTGGGCTCGGTCAAGCCGAGATGGCCAGACCGACATCCGCCGCCTGCTGATCGTGGGCGCGTCGCGCCAAAGGCGCGCGTCCCGCGCCATGAGCGTGATCCGCTGGGTGGGTCCGCAAGGGTGGCAGCGCGAACCGCTGGCTCGCCGCTGTGGTGGCGCGCAAACCGAAGATGGTCGCGGCCGTGGCGCTGGCCAACAAGATCGCCCGAATGATCTGGGCAATGACGACGAAACAGGAGAATTCCCGGATGGCGTGACCCAAGCCCGGGAAGGGCTGCGGCACGGCATGGCCGCAAGGCCGGGGTGAGCGATCGACGAGGAGTGGGCGACACCGACTTCGAAGTTCAAGGCGGGAGATTCAGTCCCGGGGCTCGAGCGCTTGCAACTCTCTGAACCGATGTGAGCCCGGCCTTCCGAACAGCATACCGGCCCGTGGCGTCATCCAAGGCCACGCTCAGAGGCCTGACACACGTCCGATCGAAGACCCCGCCGAAAGACGATGATTTCGCTTGCCAAACAGGGGGCATCCACACACGCACCGTCGTCAGCCAGCGCCGGTAGGCAACCGTCCAGCCCTTCTTGCCGGGATAGACGCGGCCGTAGCGCAGCAGAAACCCCTGCAGGTGCTGCCGCGACTTGCCCAGAACCCGCACCGCGGTCGCCCGCGCCCGGACCAGATCGCGCATCGCCTCATGTGCGGCGTCCGGCACCCAGACCGCGGTCAGCTCGCCCGCCCGGTGCAGCTTCGCCAGCATCACCGCATCGCGACGATCCGTCTTCACCCGGTCGCACGCCTTCACCGGGATGAGCGAGGGTGCCACGACGATGCAGTCATGCCCCATCTCGACAAGCTGGCGGTGCAGCCCATACCCGCATGGCCCCGCCTCGTAGCAGAAATGAAGCCGCCCGCCGCCTGCGGCCAGTTGCTCCACCAGCTTGCGGACATGATCGGGGCGGTGCGGCACCGTCCCCCAGTGTCGGACCTCACTGCCGCGCTCGCCGCGCGCAACCGCAACCGAGATCGTCGCCTTGTGGACATCCATGCCGATGAACGTGCTACCCTGCATCCGGTCTCTCCCCCATTCATGAGGCTCGGCGCCAGCCCGTCTGGCACAACCCTCGAAGGAGTTCACCCTGAACAACTCGATCAGGCGGCGGCGAGGGCGCTGTGGCTTGGTCCGGGGCGGCCGAGGGCGGTGAGCAGAGCGGCCACTAGCAGAGCCAAAAGCGCCCTGAGGTGGGCGAGGATCTTGCGGAGGTTGTGGCCGCAAGCGCAGAGGACGGCGAAGACGGCATCGCCGGTAGTGCCCTTGAGCGGGCAGCGGGCGAGACGGCCATCGGTTTTCATGTGTTCGATCTCGGGCTTGATGGCGCTTCGTCGGCGCAGGAGTTTGGCCAGAGCAGGCGTGATGCCGCGTCGGGTTCCGCTGATCAGCACGCGGGTGGTCTCGACGCCGTGGCCGCGATAGCCGCGGTCGACCACGGCGAGGCTCGGGCGGCGGCCGGTGAGGATCTCCACCTGCTCCAGCGCCTCGGCCAGGGTGTGGCCGTCGTAGGGGTTTCCGGGCATTGAACGCGCGCCGAGGATGAAGCCGCCGTCGAGGGTGGCGGCGAGGCTGACCTTGGTTCCGAACTCGTAGCGCTGGCGCGCCTTGCCCTTGGAGATGCAGTCCACATCGGGCTCGTGGAGCGCGTAGAGCTTGCCCGGGTCCTTCGGGCGCTGGAAGAGCAGCCGGCCGGTGAGCGCCAGCGCGTCGAGGATGCGCTCGCGCAGGGGGCCGGCGGGGATGCTGGCGAGCCAGGCTTGGATATTGCGCCGGACGCGGCCGACATAGCCCTTGAGGCGGCGCAAGGCCTTGCGCATGCGCCGGAATTGCCGGGCATGGGCGTAGCGCCCCGCCTGCATCGCCAGCCGGGGGGCGAGCCGTGCGTAGCTCTGGCGCAGCGGCACCCCCGCCTCGCGGGCCAGCGCCACGAGCTTGGTCCGAGCGCGCTCGTAGAGCCGCGCGTCGGTGGGATGGGCGATGTTCTTCTCCATGACCGTGGTATCGACGGCGACCCGCTCCAGGCTCTTTTCCTGGACAGCGCCGGAGGCCAGCCCGGCCTCGATGGTCTTCGTCAGCATCCACTCGACGCCCTCCTCCCCGATCCGCCCGCGCCACCGGCTCAGCGAGGACGGGTCGATGGGCGGGCGATGCTGGAAGAACGTCTCGCCGGTGAAGTGCTGGTAGTAGGGGTTCTCCACCCAGCATGCGACGACCGCGTCGTCCGAGAGCTTGAAAGCGTGCTGCAGGTAGAGAAGCCCGGCCACCAGCCGGGAGGGCGTCGCCGGCCGGCCCTTGTCGGAGGGGAAGAGACCGGCCCACTCGCGGTCGAAGCACTCCCAGTCGATCAGCGCGGCGAGCTTCACCAGCTCGTGGCGCATGTCGATCATGTCGGTGAGCCGCGGGCGCAGCAGATCGTCCTGTTCAGGACCTCGGGGTCTGGCCTTCATCGCACCGTCCGAAATCGCAGGGTTTCGCCCGAAATCCTACAAAACCCTGCAACCCCAAGCCAAGCTGAACTGTCCTTCACCCCATAGAATCAACAACATGCGCTTTGTTCAGGGCGAACGAAGGAGAATGCCGCGGGAGAGGCCACCGGCCCAGTCAGCTCACGCCGCGATCATGGGGTCTAGGATGAGATCATCACGCGATGCTGCGACGCCTGGAGTTTCTTCGCAAACGACATCGACACCGTCCGATCAATCACTACCCGAGACTACGCCAGAACGGCAAAAAGTTAAGGCCATGGGTATTGCACCGCGATCATGGGGTCTAGCCGCGCGCCCGTTACCCTGTTGCGCGCCCCCAGGCGGGGAGATACCCAATTCCGCGTGCGCGCCGGAGCGCTTCGGCCGGTGCTAACATCCCGGCGCGGGGGCCCGGAGAAGGCGTCACGCATGAGGTGCCGCGATGCATGTGCTGCAATCCACGCTGATGCCCGCCCCGGGCCTGCCGGAGGCGCTGTATCTGCGCCTGACAGACGGGGCGCGGGACTGCGCGCTGCGGCGGGGCTGCGATGGGCCGCTGGGGCTGATGCTGCGGCCCGGGCAGGTGCTGTCAACCGACACCTTCTTCGGCAGCTTCCACATGGCGGTTTGGCGCGCCCACACCCCGGTGCGCGAGGTCGCGGTGATCGCCCATTTCCGCGGCCAGGGCGAGGCGCGGGTGTTCGAACACGGCCCCGATGGCGTACGGTTGCTGGCGACAGTACCGCTGGACGATCCCGCGGGGGGGCGGTTCGTGGTCCCCTGCACGCCGGCCACCCGCGACCCCGGCCTCGGGGGCGCCCCCCCGCCCAGCCGCCTGACGGTGGAGGTCGAGGCCACGCGCCCCTCGCAACTCCACGGCCTCGACATCGTCTCGCCCACGGCGCCGCGCCACCGGGCCACGCTGTCGGTGGGGCTGTGCACCTTCAACCAGGAGGCCCGCCTTGCGCGCACCCTGGCCGGCCTCGTCCGGCTGGCCGGGGACTGCGATGCAATCCGCGCGGTGCATCTGGTCAACCAGGGCGTCCCCTTCGCCGATCCGGAGATCCGCACGCTGCTGGCGCACCCGAAGATCCGCGCAGTGCGCCAGCGCAACCTCGGGGGGTGCGGCGGCTTCACCCGGGGGCTGGCGGCCGCGCTGGCCGATCCCGATCCCGCCACCCACCACCTGATGATGGACGATGACATCGTGCTGGACCCACGGATGATCCCCCGCGCGCTGCGGTTTCTGGATCATGCCGGGGATCGCATCGCGCTGGGGGCGGGGATGCTGGATGCGCTGCGCCCGACGGTGATGTACGAGGCCGGCGCCTTTCTGCGCCCCGACAACACCATCGCGCCCCATGCCCGCGACGCCGACCTGGCCGATCCTGCGCAGCTGTCGTGCTTCGATGCGCCGGTGGCGACCGACTACAACGCCTGGTGGTTCTGCATCCTGCCGCAGGCCGCGTGCCGGGGGATCGGCCTGCCGGCGCCGGTGTTCATCCGGGGCGATGATTTCGAATACGGCCAGCGGCTGGCGGGCGCGGGCGTGCCCACCGTCACCCTGCCCGGCATCGCGGTGTGGCACGAGCCGTTCTACGCCAAGCCGCAGGGCTGGCAGAGCTATTACGACCTGCGCAACCGGCTGATCTTTGCCGCAACCCACCCCGGGCGGGTGCGCCAGCTGTCGCTGGCACATGTCGCGGGGCTGATCACCACCGCGATCCTGACCCACGCCCATGCCACCGCCGAGCTGCGCCTGCGCGCGGTGGAGGATTTCCTTACCGGCCCAGGGGCGCTATTCGCCCGCGACCCGGAGGCGCTGCACGCCGAGGTCATGGCGATCAACCGCCACCACGCGCCCGAGCGGCTGGAGGACAGTGCCTGGGCGGCGGCCCCGCTGGCGCCCGCCCGGCCCCGCAGCACCACCATGGCCGGGCTGATCGCGCAGCAGGCGTGGTCGCTTGTGCGCACGGGGCTGGGGCCGCTGCGGCGCGGGGGGGCGGTGGTGCTGCTGGACGTCGACGCGCACCCCGCCAACACCGCCGGACGGGCCTATGTGCTGACCAACGATGCGCGCAGCTTCCATCTGCGGCTGGTGCCCCGTCGCGGCCGGATGTGGGGGCTGATGAGGCGCACCGTTGCGGTGGTCCGACGCTACGCCCGCCAGCGCGCGGCTGCGAACGCCGCCTGGGCCGGGGGCATCGCCCCCTACCGCACGCCGGCATGGTGGGCGCGGCTGTTCGCCAGCGCGGAGGCGCCATGAAGCCCCGGCTGATCCTGCACATCGGCACCCACAAGACCGGCACCACCACGCTGCAGGCGCTGATGGCCGCGCAGCGCCCTGCGCTGGCGGCGGCCGGGATCTGCTATCCCGACACCACCCGGTCCTCGGTGCCGCATCTGCCCAAGCACTCCAGCCTGTTCGAGGCGCTGGTGGACGGCCCGGACGCCTTTGCGCGCGAACACGCGCTGATCACCGGGGAATTCGACCGCTCCGGGGCCCACACCCTTGTCCTCAGCGAGGAGGGGCTGTCGGGCCCGCGGCACGGCGACTTCGGCGCCATGGCGCGGTTTGCCGGGGATTTCGACATCACCGTGGTGTGCGTGTTGCGCCGCCAGGACCGGCTGGCCGAGGCGCTGTGGAACCAGTACTGCCGCGAGGGGCACGAGAAGGCGCAGATCGAGGCCTTCGTGGCCCGGCCACGCGTGCTGTTGCGGCTCGACTATCTGCGCATGCTGACCTTCTGGCAGGGCATCGGCACCGTGCGGGCGCTGAGCTACGACGATCTGGTGCGCGGCGCGGGGCTGGTGGCGGGCTTTGCCGCCGCCACCGGTCTGCCGCTGTCCCCTCAGGATGACCGGCGCGAGAACGTCAGCCCCAGCATGGCCTGTGCGTCGGTGCTGGCCGACCTCAACCGCCGGGGCGAGGCCGGCGACTGGCACGAGATCGAGCGCGCGCTCGGCCCCACCGCGCGGCGCACCGCCCTGGGCGGTCGGCTGCGCCGCGACCTGCTGGCGCGCTTTGCAGGGGTCAACGCCGCCCTGGACACGCGGTTCGGCGTGCGCTTCGACGGCACCCTGCCCGACGAGCCCGACACCCCCCTGCCCGGCCCTGCGGCTCCCGCATACCTGTCCGAGCCTGCGCCTGACCCGGCCGCGACCTTCTCGCCCCGGGTGATCGAGGGGTTGCTGCGGCTGCACCGCCGCTCCGGCACGCCGGACTGGCCGCGGATCGGCGCCGCGCTGGAGCGCCTCGGCCATGGCCCGTCGCTGCGGGCTTACCATGCGCTGGCCGATGTGGTGCCGCAGCAGGCCACGGCGCTGACGCTGCGGCTGCAGAGCCTCTATCTCGTGCTGGCCGAACGGCATGACGACTACGAGGCGCTGCTGCGGGCCTGCGACCCGGGCCTGCGGCTGCGGCCCAACCCGGTGACGCACCGCAGCTTTGCCGGCAGCGGCACCAGCGGCAGCGCGCTGCTGGGATACCGCCGCCTGGACGGGCCATCGGGCGCGCGGTTCGAGAAGATCTACTTCCGGGACACCCCCGGCATGCGCCGCACCGGCCTGGTGCATGGCCGGTTCGCCCCGGAGCTGGCGCGGATCGCGCATCTACCGGCGCTGTGCGAGGTCGCGCAGGGCAGCCAGTTCGCCCAGCACCTGTTCGAATTCGTGGACCTGTCCCGCGCGGCGCCCGCGGACCCGACGCGGCGGCTGGCGCTGGCCTGCGCGCTGGCCGATCTGCGCCTGCGCCCCGATCCGTCGGACGCCGGCCTCGCGGCGCTGCTGGACTATCGCCGGCAGGACCGCCTGACAAAGGCCTGGCGGCGGCTGGTGCGGATGCTGTCGACGGGTCAACCGGACCGCGATGCGGCCCTGCGCGCGCGGCTCGAGCGGGTGGCCGCGGCGATCGCCGGGCTGCCACGGCAACTGGCCCATGGCGATCTGGCCAAGCCGGGCAACGTCTATGCCGGGGATGTGCTTCTGGACTGGGACATGTGCTGCCTGGCGCCCTTTGGCCATGACGCGGGCTGGGTGCTGACGCGCGCGCACAGCGACCTGTCCCCCGACGCGGTCGCCGAGGCGCTGGCCGCCATGGGCGCCGACCAGGCCGGGGACGCCGGGGAGCGGCTTGTGGGGTTGATGTTCTTCGTCCTGGTGTTCCAGGGCGGGCTGGGACGCCCGCGCCCGGCCCCCGCGGCGCTGTCCGAGGCACTGCTGGTCGCGCTGGAGGGCCGCCTGGGGGTCTGAAGCCGCAGGCCCCGCGTCACAGGCTCTGGTCGTAGGCGCCCACCGCGGGCTCGGTGCGGATCACCGCGTCCATCGCCTGGAAGATCGCGCGCAGGTCGTCGGTACCCTCGGGGCTTTCGCAGACCACCACCAGGTTGGGGGTGTTGGACGATGCCCGCACCAGCGCCCAGCCGCCGTGATCCAGCATCACCCGCGCGCCGTTGACGGTCACGATGCCGGTGACGGGGTGGCCCGCCAGCCCCTCGCCCGCCGCCGCCATCGCCTGCAGCCGGTCCACCAGCCGCTCGAGGACGGCGTATTTCTCCTCGTCCGCGCAGAAGGGCGACATGGTGGGCGAGGTGTACGTCACCGGCAGGCCCCGGCGCAGGTCCGACAGGGATGCGCCCGCGTGGCGGTCCATCATCCGGCAGATCTCCACCGCCACGCGCATCCCGCAGTCGTAGCCGCGCCCCACGGGGGGGGCGAGGAAATAGTGCCCCGATTTCTCGAACCCCGCCAGCGCGCCTGTGTCGCGCACGCGGCGCTTCATGTGGCTGTGCCCAGTCTTCCAGTATTCGGTGGTGGCCCCGCGTTCGGCCAGCACGGGATCGGAGGCGTATAGCCCGGTGGATTTCACATCCGCGATGAACCGCGCGCCGGGGTGGATCGCCGCCCAGTCGCGCGCCAGCAGCACGCCCACCTTGTCGGCAAAGATCTCTTCGCCCTCGTCATCGACCACGCCGCAGCGGTCGCCGTCGCCGTCAAAGCCAAGCGCCAGGTCCGCGCCGTGGCTGCGCACGGCATCGGCCATGTCGTGCAGCATCTCCAGCGCCTCGGGGTTGGGGTTGTAGTTGGGAAAGGTGTAATCGAGCCGCTCGTGCAGCCCGATCACCTCGGCCCCGATGCGCGCGACCAGCTTCGGCGCGAACCGCCCCGCGGTTCCGTTGCCGGTGGCGCAGACCACCCGCAGGGGGCGGCTCAGGCGGAAATCGCCGGCCAGATCGTCGAGGTATGCGTCCTCCACCCCCGCCACGGTGGCATAGGCCCCGCCCGGACGCGCGACGCCGTGCCCGCCCAGCACGATGTCGCGCAGCTCCGCCATCTCCTCGGGGCCGTGGGTGAGGGGGCGGTCAAACCCCATCTTCACCCCGGTCCAGCCGTTGGGGTTGTGGCTGGCGGTGACCATGGCGACGGCCGGCACGTCCAGATGGAACTGCGCGAAATAGGCCATGGGCGACAGCGCAGGCCCGATGTCGTGGACCCGGATGCCGGCCTGCATCAGCCCGATCACCAGCGCGTGCTTGATGGCCAGCGAATAGTCCCGGTAATCATTGGCCACCACGATGTCGGGGCGGATGCCGCGCGCCTGCATCTGCGTGCCCAGCCCGAGCCCCAGCGCGGTCATGCCCGGCAGGTTGATCGCCTCGGGGTATTTCCAGCGTGCGTCGTATTCGCGAAACCCCGACGGCGCGATCTGCGCATCGCGCAGGAATTCCCATGTGTTGGGGGTGACGACAGGATCGGGGGCGGCGTCGGGTGCGGTCATGGGCGGGCCTTCATGTGCGCGCGGTGGCGGCGTTTTCCAGATACCAGCGATAGGCGTCGGCCAGCCCCTCGCGCAGGCCGATGCGCGCGCGCCAGCCCATCGCCGCCAGCCGGTCCACATCCATCAGCTTGCGCGGGGCGCCGTCGGGCTTGGTGGTGTCGAACTCCAGCCGGCCGCGGAACCCCGTGACCTCGGCCACCATCTGCGCCACCTCGGCGATGCTGACGTCCGTGCCGGTGCCGACGTTGATGTGCGACAGCATGGGCTGGGTGTTGGCCTCATACGCGGCACGCGAGAGGTCGAGGACAAAGAGCGACGCCTCGGCCATGTCGTCGACGTGCAGGAACTCGCGCCGCGGCGTGCCCGTGCCCCAGATCACCACCTCCTCGGCGCCCGCCTGCGTGGCCTCGTGGAAGCGGCGGATCAGGGCGGGCAGGACGTGGGAGTTCTCGGGGTGGAAGTTGTCGCCGGGGCCATAGAGGTTGGTGGGCATCACCGAGCGGTAATCGGTCCCGTACTGCCGGTTGTAGCTCTCGCATAGCTTGATCGCGGCGATCTTGGCGATGGCGTAGGGCTCGTTGGTGGGCTCCAGCGGGCCGGTCAGCAGCGCATCCTCGGCCATGGGCTGGGGGGCTGCGCGCGGATAGATGCACGACGATCCCAGCTGCAGCAGGCGCGGCACGCTGGCCGCCCAGGCCTCGTGGATGACATTGGCCGCGATCATCAGGTTGTCGCGGATGAACTCGGCCGGATAGGTGTCGTTGGCGTGGATGCCGCCCACCTTGGCGGCGGCCAGGATCACCACATCGGGGCGCTGCGCGGCCATGAAGGCGCGCACCGCCCCCTGGTCGGTCAGGTCCAGCTCGGCATGGCTGCGGGTGAGGATCTCCAGATCCGCGCCCGCCGCGCGCCGCGCCTGCAGCCGGCGCAGGATCGCGCCCCCCACCATGCCGCGGTGCCCTGCGAGGTGGATCCGCATCGCCTCAGTTCTCCGTCGCGACCGGCAGCGCCAGGCCGTGGGTCTTCAGAAGGGCGTGGCGGCGCGCGGTCTTGAGGTCCTCTGCCACCATTTCGGCGCACATCTCGCGCGCGGTGATCTCGGGCTCCCAGCCTAGGCGTTCGCGGGCCTTGGTGGGGTCGCCCAGCAGGGTGTCGACCTCGGCGGGGCGGAAATAGCGCGGGTCGATGCGCATCACCACATCGCCAGGGGACAGGGCCGGGGCGTCGGTGCCGGTGACCTCGGCCACCACCGCGACCTCGTCCACGCCGGTGCCGCGGAACTCCAGCGTCAGGCCCAGCTCCGCGGCGCTCCAGGTGATGAAGTCGCGCACCGAATGCTGCACGCCGGTGGCGATGACATAATCCTCGGGCGTGTCCTGCTGCAGCATCATCCACTGCATGCGCACATAGTCCTTGGCGTGGCCCCAGTCGCGCAAGCTGTCGATGTTGCCCATGTACAGGCACTGCTCGAGGCCCTGCGCGATGTTCGCGAGCCCGCGGGTGATCTTGCGGGTGACAAACGTCTCGCCCCGGCGCGGGCTCTCGTGGTTGAAGAGGATCCCGTTGCAGGCATAGACCCCGTAGGCCTCGCGGTAGTTCACACAGATCCAGTAGGCATAGAGCTTGGCCACGGCATAGGGGCTGCGCGGGTGGAACGGCGTGGTCTCGCGCTGGGGGGTTTCCTGCACCAGGCCATAGAGTTCCGAGGTGGAGGCCTGGTAGAAGCGGGTCTTGCCCTCCAGGCCGAGGAACCGGATCGCCTCCAGCAGGCGCAGCGTGCCCATGGCGTCCACGTCGGCGGTGTATTCGGGGGCCTCGAAGCTGACGGCGACGTGGGATTGCGCGCCGAGGTTGTAGACCTCGTCGGGCTGTACCTCGGACAGGATGCGCGTCAGGTTGGAGCTGTCGGTCAGATCGCCGTAATGCAGCTTGAACTGGCGCTGCGCGTGGTGGGGGTCCTCGTAGATGTGATCCACCCGCTGGGTGTTGAACAGCGAGGCGCGGCGCTTGATGCCATGCACCTCATAGCCCTTTTCCAGCAGCAGTTCCGCCAGATAGGAGCCGTCCTGTCCGGTCACCCCGGTGATCAGTGCCGTTCTTGCCATTGCCCGCCCACCTGTCCGATGCGGCCCCGTCGGGTACCCTGCGCCTCGATAAGGCAGCCGGCGCCGGCTTGGCAACCACGCATCCCCCGGCCGCTTGAGTTGCCCGAAGGCTTCGCGCATGGTTTGCGCATGTGCGCGGCGGCACCCGCGCCCCCGCCCCACCCCCCCATCCCCGGACCCGATATTCCCATGTCTATTGCCGCGCCCCCGAACAGCCGCCCGATCACGGACGCGCCGGCCCACCATGTGGCGCGGCCGCGGTTCTTCATCGATGCGCGCCACGGGCTGGGCAACCGGCTGCGCGCCATCGCCTCGGCGGCGGCCATCGCGGCGCGCACGGGCCACGAGCTGGTCATCGTCTGGGAACCCGATGTCCATTGCCAGGCGCGGTTCGGCGATCTGTTCCGCCATGACGGGGCGGTGATCGGGACCGCTTTCGCCCGGCTGTTCGCGCTGACCGGCGGGCGGCTTTACAACTATATGGAGGTGGAGCCCGGCGCCCAGAGGGATGCTCCGATCCTGGCCTGCGCCGGGCCGGGGGCGGGGCCGCAGGATGTCTATGTCCGCTCGGCCTATCCGCTGGTCTCGGCGCACCGCGACTGGCCGGCCGAGCGCGCCTTTCTGCACGCGCTGGTCCCCGTGGACGCGGTGCGTGCGCGCATGCGCGCGGTGCCCGTCCCCGCCCAGGTGTCCGCGCATGTGCGCATGGCCAGCGGGCCGGGGTACGAGCATCTGCCCCATGAATCGCCCGCCGGCTGGAGCGCGCAGGGCCACGCCGAGATCGCCGCCTGGCGCGCGCGCAGCCACGCGCGCCACTTCATGGCCCGCCTCGACACGCTGGTGGCAGCGGGCGCGGCCGAGACGATCTTCCTGGCCGCCGACCTGCCAGAGACCTATGCGGCCTTTCGCGACCGCTACGGCGCGCGGCTGCGCTTCCTGCCGCGCACCCGCTTCGATCGCTCGGCGGACCAGCTGCGCGACGCGCTGGCCGACATGCTGCTGCTGGGCCGGGCGGAACGGTTCCTGGGCAGCACTTGGAGCTCGTTTTCGGATATGGCGATCCGCCTCGCGCCGCAACGGCCAGTGGTGGAGATGAGCGGGCGTGACTTCTGAACGCAGGAGCCCGCACCCGCGGGCCAGCGTGGTGACGGTCCACCGACGATCGGGCGCCAGCGCGCCCGGCGATCGGAAATGGCGACCAGAAATCAGGCGGCCAGCCGACCGGGACAGACACAGTTCCCCCCCCGCGCCCCAGCGCCGGCCTGTCTGCGGTTGCAATCATGCGCGTCTTTGTTAACCAATGATCCCGACCGCGTGATGCCGCCCCACACACAGGACGTCTTCTGCATGCAGCCGCCTCCCCCTGCCCCGAAGGACCGCGCGGCGCCGGATCGCTCCGAGGCCGGACCAGTGGTGGCGGGGCCCGATCTGGCCCTTGAGAATGTGCTGCACCGGCTGCGCTGGCGCGCACGCGGCGGGCCGGTCGTGCCGAGCCACCCCATTGTGCCCGGAGCGTGGATCGCCGCTGACACCGCCCAGGGCCGGATCGCGGTCGAGGATACCACCGGCCCCGACGGGCTGCTGACGCTGAATCTGCGGGTGGACCAGCCCGGCCGCTGGCTGTCGCTGAACCTCGCCCTCGGCCCCACACCGCTGGCGCCCGGCACGGTGCTGGGACTGGTGGCGGTGCTGCGCGGCACGCCGCCGGGGCCGCTCGGGGTCAGCATCCGGTCGGGCCACGCCGGGCGCGAGGCCGACGACCATTTCCCCGACCGCTTGCCGACCGGGGCTGCGGCGGGGGTGGGGGTGGCGCTCCTGGAGGTGACGCAGGACATGGCGCTGACGCGCCCGGCGGACTGGCGCAACCTGATGCTGCGGCTACCGGTGCGCGGCCTGCGCCTGGAGGTCGCGGACCTGCGGCTGTTCCTGGCCCCGGCCGGGGGCGCAGGCGCACACCCCGGTATCCGGGCCGGCGCCCCGGCCGGAGCGGACGCCGCGCGCGTCCCGGCGGAGACACCCCCCTGACCTTTTCCGGCTCCGGGGTCCGCCCCGGAGTCGCGGCAGGGCCGTTGATGGCCCGGATATTGATCGTTTGTCGTTTCCTCGGTTTTCGGTTTTCACCCCGTACACGAGCACGACCACCGTGACACATCTCTCGGCATCGGATTTCTGGAAGGGCGTCGGACAGCTGCGTGCCCGCATGTCCGCGGGCGACCGCGCGGCCACCTGCGCGGAACTGCAGCTGTTGGCGCGCGGCCTGCGCGGCGATGCCACGGCGGCGGGGCGGCGGGATTTCCTGATCGCCTTTGCCCGCAGCCACGGCCTGCCCGTCCCCGAACTGCCCAACATCCGCGCCCTGCCCGCGCTGAGCCCCGGCGACCCGGTGGAGGCCTGCACCCCCGCCATCGCGCCGGGACTGAGCGTGGTGACCTGCTGCCGCAACCGCACCGGGAACCTGTTGCGCGCGCTGCCGTCATGGCTGGCGCTGGCGCAGGTCGACGAGGTGGTGGTGGTGGACTGGACCTCGGACACACCGGTGGCCGAGGCGCTGGCGCAGGCCGGGCTGAGCGACCCGCGCATCCTGGTCGTGCGCGTGGAGGACGAACCGCGCTGGATCCTGACCTATGCCTTCAACCTCGGGTTCCGCGTCGCGGGCTTCGACACGATCCTCAAGACCGACGCCGACATCGTGCTGGGCCCGGATTTCCCCGACCGCAACCGGCTGGAGCCGGGCTGCTTCATCGCCGGCAACTGGCGCACCGCCCCGCAGGGACAGGAGTACCTCAACGGGTTTTTCATGATCGCGCGGGACGCCCTGATGGGGGTGGGGGGGTTCAACGAGTTCATCCACAGCTACGGCTGGGACGACGAGGACATCTATACCCGCATCGAGGCCACCGGGCTGGTGCGCCGGGACGTGGACGTGGACACCGTCCACCACCTGCCCCACGACGATGCCGCGCGCACCGGAGGCACCGGCGGGGCCTGCGTCACCGCCGCCGACACCCTGCCGCGCGATCCGCGCTTCCTGATCCGGGCCAACCGCTTTGTCGCCAACGTGATGCCGGCCTGGCGGGGGGGCATGCCGTTCCTGCCCTTCGTCGTGCGCGCGGTGCCCGATGGCGGCGTGGCCGACCACGGCGCGCGGGTGATCACCCTGTCCCGCCAGGGCTGGGAGCCGAGCGCGGTGCCCGACACCGTGCAGGCCGACGCCCGCCACTATGCCGCGCTGGAGCTTCTGTCGTGGCAGCTGGGCCGGGCGGCCATGGGGCTGGACCGCGACCGCTGCGCCCGGCTGCTGCGCGCGCGCACCCAGGAGGCGCTGACCAAGCTCGACCTGGAGATCGCGCTCGGCAATGCGCCGCAGGTGCTGGAGGCGCCGGGCCGGCGGCTGGTGATCGCGCTGGAGGGCGGCGTGCCGGCCGGCAGCCCCACCGAGGGGCTGGTCGCGCTGGCGGAAATGGCGGCGGCGCGCGGGCTGGTGCCGGTGCTGTCGGGCCCCTTTGCCGCCCTGCCGCGGGGGCTGTCCGAGCCGCTTTACCGGTTGCCCTTCGTGCCGGGCTGGCACGACATCGGCACCCCCGAGGCCGTGACCCTGGAGACGCTGCGCAGCGGCCCGCCCGAGATGCTGGCCGCGCGCGGCGGTGCCGACCTGCGCATCGCGGTTCCCAAGGACGCGCTGGCGGGGCTGGGCGCGGCACTGGCGGCGCCGGCCGTGGCCCGCCAGCGCCCGGTGCTGTACGTCGATGCCCAGCACGGCATGGGCAACCGGCTGCGCGCCATCGGATCGGCCGCCGCCATTGCCAGCCACGCCGACCGCGCGCTGGTGATCGTCTGGCAGCCCGATCATCACTGCGACTGCCGGCTGGGCGATCTGTTCGACTATTCCGGCCCGGTGCTGGAGAGCGCCTTCGTGGACGACGCGGCCACGCGCGGCATCGAGGTCTACAACTACATGCCGGTGGAGCCCGGCAGCCGCAAGGACGCCGAGATCGACCTTGCCAGCCCCCGCGACATCTATGTCCGCTCGGCCTTCGTTCTGAATGCGGGCGGCGTGGGCGGGGACTGGGACGCCCAGAACCGCTTCCTGCAGGCGCTGCGCCCGGTCGAGGCGGTGCGCGATCTGGTCGCCGCCGTGCGCCACCCCAACGCGCTGGCCGCCCATGTGCGCATGGAAGCGGGCGCCGGCCGCGACAACCAGAGCTATGACCGCCCCGACAACTGGACCGACCAGGACCACGCGCTGATCCACCACTGGCGCGCGCAAAGCCATTTCACACGCTTCATGGAGCGCATCGACGCGCTGATCGCCCAGGGTGCGGCCGACACGCTGTTCCTCGCCGCCGACCTGCCGGAGATCTATGATGCCTTCAGCGACCGCTACGCCGACCGGCTGGCATTCCTGCCACGCGACATCTACGATCGCTCGGCCGAGCAATTGCGCTATGGGCTTGCGGACGCCATCCTGCTGGGGCGCGCTCCGCGGCTTCTGGGCAGCACCTGGAGTTCGTTTTCCGAGCTTGCGACTCGGCTTGCACCGGCGCCGGTCGTGGTCGAGATGAGCGGAACGGATTTCTGACCCCACGGGAGGGCGGCGGGTGAAAAAAGGCATCGCACTGGGCGGCAGCGACGGGCATATCCCCGGGGTGGCCTTCATGGACACCGCCGAGGCCATGCGCCGGGTCGGCAACAACACCGGCAACCTGCTGTTCCAGTACGCCATGCACAGCCTGATCGGCGAGCGGACCTATCAGCTGGGCCGCGATGTGGACTGGACCGGCGCCTCGGTGCGTCGGCTGTGCCGGGCGGTGGTGATCCCCTCGGCCAACTTCCTGCGCGATGGTTTCGACATGGGCGGGGTCACCGGCTTTCTGGAAAAGCTGGAGCTGCCCTTCGTGATGGTGGGGCTGGGCGCGCAGGCGCCCGACTACGCCACCCGCAGCTTCGACTTTCACCCCAGCGTGCTGCGGCTGATCGACCTGATTCGCGAACGCGCGCCGATGGTGGGGGTGCGCGGCGACTTCACCGCCCAAGTGCTGGCCGACCACGGCGTGCACAACGTGGTGGTCACCGGCTGCCCGTCGAACTTCATCAACCCCGATCCCGATGTTGGCCAGCGGATCGCCGCCAAATACGCCCGCGCCCGCGCCGGTCTGCAGGGGGGTGACGGGCTGCTGGACAGCTTCATCACCCACGGCGACGAGCCCTGGCCCAAGGACCCGGTCAAGCAACAGGTGGAAAAGCGCCTGGTGGCCTGGACCAATGCGGGCCCCGGCATGATGGTGCAGCAATCGGTGCCGGTATTCATGGAATACATCCGCCGCGCCAATATTGCCGCCCCCGCCGACATCCCCGAACACCGCGAGCCGGCGCTGGCGCGCGCGCTCCTGCCCGACGCCACCGTGCGGGAGTTCCGCGTCTTCGTCGCCGCCAAGCTGCGCAGCTACTTCTCGGTCCACCAGTGGATGGAGGACAGCGCGCGCTACGACTTCTCGGTGGGGATGCGGCTGCATGGCAACATGGTGGCCTGGCAGGCCGGCACGCCCGCGCTGTGGGTCCACCACGACAGCCGCACCCGCGAGCTGGCCGAGGCGATGGCCCTGCCCACCCTGCCCGTGGACCGCTTCCTGGCCGAGTGCGCATCCGTCGAGGACGCCTTTGCCCGCGCCGAATTCGACGCCGACGCCTATGGCGCGCGCCGCCGCGAACTGGGCCTGCGGCTCTTGCAGGTCTTCGACAGCATCGAGATGACGCCCGCAGGCTATCTTGCGGGGTTGCGGATGCCGGCCCCGACGGACACCGTGCCCCACGCGTCACCATCCAGATCCGCCTGAGCCTCCAACCCCCGCTTCACCGTCCAGACAGTGAGAACGCCATGATCATTCTCTGCTATGGCCCGCCGAAGACCGCCAGTAGCGCCGCCTTCAGCATGATGCGGGCGCTTGTGCGGCGGCACATGAAACAAATCGGCGGCCGCGTCGCCAAGCCCGACCACATCGGCCGGCGCTATGCCGACGGGCTGTTCGTGACGGTGGCCGATCTGCCTGAAACGATCGACACCCTGCTGAACGACCCCGACATGGCCAGCCCCGAACTGGCCGTTTTCGTCAAGACCCATGCGGGACCCAGCCCGCAGGCCCTGGAGGCGGTGCGGGACGGGCGCATCCGGCTGCTGATCAGCCACCGCCATCCGGCCGACTCCGCCCTGTCGCTGATCGATTCTTCACGCAAGATCAGCGAGGGCACCGCGGTGAAGACCCTCGACGAGGTGACCCACCAGATCGCCTGGTCCGACCGCATGCTGCGCCAGTGGGCCGAGGGCGGCCCCAACCTGATGATCGATTTCGTCAGCATGGCCACCCGTCCGTACGAGGTCGGCGCACGCATCAACGCCTTTCTGGATCTCGGCCTGACTCCCGAGCAGGTCCACGAGGAGATCGACCGGCTCGAGGCCGACAAGACCCGCTACGGCAAGTTCAACAAGGGCAAGGTTGATCGCCGCAACGACGAGATGTCCCCCGACGAGATCGCCCGGCTCGAGCAAGTCGCGCCCTACATGACCGAGCTTTATGTTGCGAACCCGCTCTGAGCACAGGCGCGGCGTCCGCAAAGAGACACCGGCCACATGACCCGCAGCATCGTCCTCCATCCCGGCCTGCCGAAATGCGCCACCTCGACGCTGCAGCGGCTGTTCGTGATGGAGGATCACGCACTGGCGCGCGCGCTGGGGGTGGCGGTGCTGGGCAAGGGGTTCGTGCCGATGAACGGCCCGCCCCCGGTCACCGAGCTGATGTATGCCCCCGAAGATTGCCTGCGCGCGCTGCGGGCCCAGGACTATCCCCCCGGGCAGTATTTCCTGTCGAGCGAGGCGCTGGCCAGCCAGCCCGACTTCATCGCCGAGATCGCACAGCTGTTCACGGTGTCGCGGATGGTGGTGACGGTGCGCTTTCCACCTGCGCAGGCGCTGTCGAACTTCCGCTACAGCGGCTGGCTGACGCAGGATCTGCACGGCGCACTGGCCGACCGGGCCACCGGCCCGCTGCATGCGCTGCAGCGCCACGCCCGCAAGCTGGCGCAGCTGTCCGCCCTGGCCGAGACCCTGGCCTGCCCGGTCGAGGGGGCGGGGCTGGCCGAGCGTTTCTGCCTGACCTGTTTCGCACAGACCCCGGCGCGGCTGGGCGACGCGCCCTTCGCCACCCTGCGCCCGGCCAATGAATCGATCGGGCTGGGCTTTGCCACGGCCCTGCGCGAGGCGCTGGTGGCGCAGGGCCTGACGGTGACGGGGGCTGACCGGGCGCGGCTGGTCAAGCTGGCGCAGCGCCGGAGGCTGCCCCCGGATGTCGCCGGGCTGATGCCCGAGGGGTTCGCGCCGGCCGATCTGGCCCCCGCGCTGGACGCGCTGGAGGGGTATGGGGCGCTGCTGCGCGACCACGGCGTCGCCGCCGCGGACACAGCCACCGCCGTCGCGGCCGCCGAGGCGCAGTTCCGCGCCCTGCTCGCCCGGCCCGGCGCGACGCGCCCGCAGATGGCCACGCTGCGGCGCCATGCCGGGGCGGTGGTGCGGGCCGCCACCGATCCCGATGCCGATACGGGCCCGCCTCAGCGCTCCAGGGTATAGCCCAAGCGGTCCAGCAGGTCGGTGAAGGCGGGTGCGGCCAGCGCGGCCTCGATCTGCTCGGGGCTGTGCGCCCGGCGCGGACGCGGGGCGATGCGGTCGCCGCGCCGGCCACTGTCGCCCGACAGCCGGATCGCCGGCAGCACCAGCCGGAAGCCCGGATCATAGGCCAGCTCCAGCAGCGCGCAAAGCCGCTGCACCCCACCCTCGGGATCGGCCAGGAAATCCTCGTAGCGCAGGATCTCCAGCCCGGCGTGATGGTCCAGGAAGGCGTGATAGCGCAGGGCGTATTGCGCCACCGTGGCGGGGGCGAAATGCAGCCAGCCGCGGTCCAGCAGGCTGAGCCAAGACTCGAACGGGTGGCGCACCGTCACCGCGGAGCGCACGGGATGGGCGCGCCCGACGATCTCGCGCAGGCCGGGGCGCTCGGGGATGGCGGGGCCGGTGCAGAAGTGGCTGTGGGCATGGTCGCGCAGCACCAGATCGAGGCCCTGGCGGCGGCAATCGGTCTGCAGCACCGAAAGCCCGGCCAGGAAGACCTCCTCCAGCACCTCCGGCCCCGGCGGGCGGGTGCCCGCGCGCGCCAGGCTGGGCAGGTCGGAGGGGAAGAACCGTTCCTTGCCGGTGTCGCCCAGCGTGCTGAGGGGGTCGACCTCGCTCAGCAGCCGCACATTCGGCAGCGCGCCCAGGCAGCGGCCGATCAGCGTGCCCCCGGTGCAGGCAAAGTGGTGCAGCGTGCGCACCGGGGCGGGGGGCTGTGCGGCACTGTCGTGCACCAGCGCGCGGCATTGGGCCAGCAACCCGGGCAGCGGCACCGCCGGCACTCCCGTGCCGGCCGGCGCGTCCAGGCCATGGGCCTGCAGAAGCGCGCGCGCCGCCGCGATCTCGGCGCGGAAACGGTCGCGGCTCATGGCGCCTTCTTCTTTTTCTTCTTCCTGCCCTTGCCGCCACGCGCGGGTACCAGCGCCGGGACGGAGGGGTCCGGCGACGCGGTCACGGCCGCCATTCCGCCCGCCATATCCTCGGCATCGAGGGCGTCGAGCGTCTGCAGGAACTCCGCCGCCGCCGCCAGCCGCCGGGTCAGGTCCTGGAGCAGGACGTCCTGGCGATCCTTCTGGGCCATCACCTCGGCGTGGCGGCGGCGCAGATCGCCCAGGTCGGCATCGCGCATGGACTGCTGGCGCAGCGCCAGCGCAAGGTCGTCGCGCAGGCCGTCGAGCGTCTGTGCGGTCTCGGCGCGGGCGCGGTCGGCCTCGGCGCGGGCCTCCTGCGCGGCCCGGCGCAGGGCGTCGCATTCAGCCCGCAGAGCGGTGTTGCGCTCCGCGTCGGCCCGGGCGGTGGTCTGGGCATCGGCCTCGGCGGTGGCCAGCGCGGCTTCCATCCCAGCGATGCGCTCGGCCTGCTGCGACAGCTGCGCGGCCGCCTGCGCCGCCGCGCGCTCGGCCACCGCCGAGGTCGCCTCGGCAGTGGCACGTTGGGCATCGTGCTCGGCCTCCAGCGCGCGCAGCCGGTCGGCCGCGCCCTCGGCCTCGCCCAAGGCTGCATGGGCCTCGGCCAGCGCGGCTTCCAGCTCGACGATGTGCGTGGCGTGGCGCGCCGCGGCCTGCGCCCCCTCGGCCGCCGCGCGCTCAGCCGCTGCGCAGGCCGTCTGCGCGGCCTCGGTCGCCGTGCGGGTCTCGGCCAGCTCCATCTCCAGCGCGCGCAGCCGGTCGGCAACGCCCTCAGCCTCGCCCAGGGATTTGTGGGCCTCGGCCAGCGCGGCCTCCAGCTCGGCGATGCGCGTGGCATGGCGCGCGGCGACCTGCGCCCCCTCGGCGGCCGCGCGCTCGGCCACTGCGCAAGCCGTCTGCGCGGCCTCGGTCGCCGTGCGGGTCTCGGCCAGCTCCATCTCCAGCGCGCGCAGCCGGTCGGCAACGCCCTCGGCCTCGCCCAGGGATTTGTGGGCCTCGGCCAGCGCGACCTCCAACTCGGCGATGCGCGTGGCATGGCGCGCGGCGACCTGCGCCCCCTCGGCGGCCGCGCGCTCGGCCACTGCGCAAGCCGTCTGCGCGGCCTCGGTCGCCGTGCGGGTCTCGGCCAGCTCCGTCTCCAGCGCGCGCAACTGGTCGGCAAAACCGCGCTCGGCCTCCCGCACGGCCGCCTCGGTGGAGGTGCGCACGGTCTCCAGCGCGCCGTCGCGCGCCGCCCGCAGCGCCGCGCATTCGTCGCGCAGCTCCGCCAGCCGCGCGGCGGCGTCCACCACCGCCTGCGGCAGGAAGAACTCCAGACAGGGGCGATCGGGATCGGCGGCGTCGATGTGCTCCAGACGGTATCCCGCCTCCTCCAGCCGCTGGCGTAGCTGGTCCACGGGCACGCTGCCGGCGTAATCGCATCCAGTGCCGGCGTGCAGGAATATCCGGCGAAACCGCACCAGCGCGCCGGCCGCCGCGAGCCCGTCGATCACGGCCGCCTCCTCGCCCGGGGTGTCGATGACCAGCACATCCGGGGGGGCCCCGGCGCCCTGCCCGTCCGACGGCAGGATCGCCACCAGCGCGTCGGGCGTCGTGGCCGTCACCGGCACCACAGCGACCCGGTGCAGGCCGGGAAACAGCGCGCGCAGCCCGTCGGGGGCGCGCAGGCTCGACAGCGGCTCGAGGTTGAAGACCTGCAGCTCGGCCGGGCCTTCGGCTGCGGCCACGGCCAGTTCCCAGACCTGCACCCGCGCGTCCGCAGCCGCGCGCGCCTCCAGCGCCCGGGCCAGGGCGGGGTTGGGCTCCACCAGCACAATGTTGCGGGCGGTGCTTTGAAGATATCCCTCCAGCTGGGCACATTCGCCGGCTCCCAGATGCAGGACAAGCCCGACATCCCCCCGCTCCGTCGGGCTGCAGCCCATCCCCTCAGCCACGGCTGTCCCCCCCACGTTGACGGCCCGCGCCGGTGGCCTTGCGGTCTGCGGCCGGGCGCTTGCCCCTGCCCGGCGCGGAGGACGCGGCCGGATCCGCCGGCACGGATGCATCAGAGGCCGCCGCGGCCGCCGGCGCAGGGCTGGCGGCAGGGATTGGCAGGGGGTCTGGTGCAGGGTCCGGATCCTCACCATCGTCCGGGGCGGGACCGGCCTGCGCCTGCTGCGCCCGCAGCGCGCGCGACAGGCGCAGGATCTCTTGGCCCAGCACCGCGTCGCGCCAGCCCTGCCGCGTGCCCTCCCGCTCGCGCCGCGCCAGATCGCCGCGCAGCGCCTCGGCCTGCGCAAGGGCGGCGGCGGCGGCCTGCTCGGCGGTCGCCCGCGCCGCCTGGGCGCGCGCCCGATCGGCTTCGAGGGCCCCCAGCCGGTCGGCCTGGCCCGCGCGCGCAGCCGCCTCAGCATCGGCGTCGGCGCGCGCATCGTCACGTTCGGCCTGGGCCTGCGCAAGCTGGGACCGTGCAGTGTCCAGCGCCGCGGTCAGTTGCGCAGCCTGCTGGTCTGCGGCGGTGACCTCGGCGCGGGCCCGGGCGGTTTCGGCCGCACCCCGGTTGCAGTCCGCGCGGGCCGCGCCGAGAGCAGCGTCGAGCTGCGCGATCTCCTCCGCCATGGCCGCGATCTGCCGATTGAGGTCGGCCTTCACGCCCCCGTCGGCCATCAGCGCGCGCAACTCCACCAGACCCCGCAAGGCGCACGGCGTGTCCTGGCCCTGCGACAGCGGCACCGCCGTCGCGCTGATCTCGGCCAGAAGCGCCCGGGCCCCGGGATCGGCGGCCAGGCCCGCCGCCGCGATCAGCACCAACAGCGCCCGGGGGGTGTCGGAGGCGGGGCGGCCATCGGGCACCGGCGCCCGGGCAGCGCCATCCTCCGTCACAGGCTCCGGCACACGCCCCAGCCGCGGGCCCAGCACCCCCGCCAGAACCTCCGGCGCGGGCGGGGCATCACCGATCAGCACCAGGGTCAGGCGCCGGCGCAGCGGGCGCACCCCGGCCAGCAGCGCCTCTGCCTCGGCCCGCCACCCCTCCAGCGCCGCCTCCAGCGTAGCGCCCCTGGCCAGCGCGCGGGCCACCGCCACCTCGGGGGCCGGGCTCAAGCACAACACCGGCGCGGCCGCGTCATCGCGCGCGGCCTGCGCAAGCGTCGCGGGCACCAACGTCAGCACCGGGCTGAAGGCCTCGGCCAGCCCGGCAAGGCCATCGCCCCCACCGCCCTCAGCCACGACGAGCACCCTGCACGCGCCCTGCTGCGCATCCGTCATCCGCGATCTCCATTGCACGCCCGGCAGTTACCACCGCCCCGGCGGGGCCTGTCAATCGCTCACTGCCCCTGCGCACGGCAGACCCCCGCGCCAGTGTCCAGACACCCCGATTTTTGCACCAATTCCGCCCCCGAACAGGCCAGAGCCCGCCAAAACCTGTACCAGAGGCTCCCGAAAATGCGCGTCCCGCCTTCCTCAGCCCCTCCAAACGGCCCCGGCGATCACCCCGCTTGACGCCCCTTCCCCTTTTCGCTTCCATGGGGTTGTCGTTGGCGGAGGCTTGGCGGACCATCGCCCCTATCCAGACCCCGCACCCCACATGACAGGTGACAGCCCGTGACAGACGCCCTCGCCCTGCATGGCCCGGTCGGCGATTACGCCCGCGCCGCCGCCGCCAAGGATTTCGCGGAAATGGAGCGCATCGCGCTGGCGATCATGGCCGCCGATGAGGTCGTGCTGCCTCACCCCGAAAAGCCCGAGATCCTCTGCCGCTGCCGCAGCAGCCTGCAGCGGGGGATGCGGAACTGCCTTTTCCTGTCAGATGAGAACGGGGGCAACCGGTGGTGCCTGGTGCAGCATTCGCGATTCATCCAGTTCATAGTCACCCAAACCGGAGCACATCATGTTTCTGTCACGGCCAACCATTTGATGACGTCGCTTGTCGCACAGATCCGCGCAGGAGATTTCGATGCTCAGTGGGAGCGACGGGATAGTTACGGCGGCCTCAGTGTCCGCAGCAGCAGACCCTATCACTTTTTCTACGACCAGTTCGTGCAGTTGCCCGACGTGATCGCGCATCTGCCCAAAGCGCGGCAGGTCGTGCATGTGGGCAACGATTGCTTCATGTCACCGACATTGGCTTATGGCATCGCGGAACGCGCGCAGGAGGATGGGAGATACTATCTCGTGCCGACCCGCGTCTCGGCACGCCGGACGCCGACCTGCCGCAGGCAGGCGAAGCGCATGGAAGCAGCCATGTCGGCAAGGATTTCCGCTACCCCCCCGGAACCACGGCCCGGCCTCTCCTTGTGGATCGGCATCACCGGGCAGAAGCGGGCATGGATCGAGCAGGTTGAGGGGTACGTCGCCATCGTCCGCGCCCTCGCCAAACAGTATCCCGACCTTGTCGTCTATATCGACGGGATGACGGCGCCGCATGGCGAGCGGATCGAGAACCGCGACGACGAGGCGGTCGCCGCCGCGATCATCAGAGGCATTGCCGATGTGGCCCGGGCGCAGTCACTGGTCGGGATGGATTACGTCGGCAAGATCGCGCTTTGCCATGGAGTCGATGCCTTCATCGCCAACGGCGGCACCGGCTGTTTCGTGCCGCTCCGGATCTGCCGCAAGCCCGGCGTTCTGCACAGCAACCACAATCTGTGGGTCTTTGCGGATCTTGGGTGTCCGGAAGACGTGATCCGTGTTGACCGCGAGGTGGTTTCGGAACTGCCCGCAGCATCGGAAACGGCGCCAAAGGCCATCAGTTATTCCATCGCCTGGGAAGAGATTTTCAACCGTCTGGTGACGGTGCTGCCGCGCGCACAGGCAATGGCGCCGCCGCAGCGCGTGCCCTCCTCGCCTGCCCCCGCCGAGACGACAGGGCCGGACGAGGGGGGTACGCCGGAGGCTGGCGCCGACGATCCCTTCGCGGACCTCCCCGGCCTGCTAAAAACGCGCCTCACCGCCGAGGCGATCCTGCGCCGTGTTGCGGTGCTGTTCGAGAAATCAGACGACTTCACCACTGCCCTGGCGGTGCTGGAGCGCGCCCACCGGCTCAACCCGGACTCGCCCGAGATCGCCCGCAGGCTGGCCCAATGCCGGGCCCGCAGCGCGCGTCGCCACGGCTGAGACGCCCCCGGCCCTACGACCCGTTCGCGGCCTGCACACCGAGGGAGCGCTCCGCTGCGGCGCGTGCCCCGATGGCCGGGCCGTCCGGGGGTACGGCGACGCCGCTCTGCTCCAGCAGCAGTCCGGCCTCGGTCAAGCGCTGCCGAAAGCCCGCCAGCGCCCCGGCATAGCGGCGGCGGAAACGCGCAAGGCTGTCGACACCAAGCGCCTCGGCAAGCAGGGCCGCGGCGCCGTCGCGGGTGACATCCCGAAGCGCGATGCCGGGGAGCCCAATGCACTCGGCCAGCTCGTGCACGCGGGTGTCATTGTGCACGACCACCGCCGGCCGGCCGGCCTGCAGCGCGATAACCGCGCCATGGATGCGGTCGCCGACGTAGAAGTCATGCTGGGCGGCGAACATGCGCCAGCTGGAAGTGTCGGTGAAGAAATGCATCCGGGGCACCACCGTGTCGGGCCCGGCGGCGGAAAAGAAGCGCGCGCGCACCCAGTCGGGCGCGAGTTCCTTGGTGACGGGATCGTAGAAGCCATCGGCCGCCTCCGTCTCTTTGCCGAAGAACATCTCGTTCTGGATCACATAGTCGATCCGCGCCCGCCCGGCGAATGGGCGCAACAGGTGCGACAGCGTCTCGTAGCGCGCCCCTGGCCCACCGCGCCGTGAGGCGTGCCCGGCCGTGAGCACACTGGCCGGCGCCTCCAGATCGGGCGGGACGACCGAGAGCATCTTGCGCGGAAAGGCATAGAAGCTGGGGCAGCCCAGCGGCTCGGCCCGGGTCAGGCCCATGTCATGGAGCACCTCGGCGGTGCGGGTGCCGCGGGTGCCGAAGATGGAGAAGTTGGCGTTAGCAATCTCAAGAAAGCGCTGCAGCGAGGGCTTGAGCGCCAGCGTGCCAGTTTCGGGGACCTCCTGGATGCCGGCGCCGACCAGCACGGCCGGGATCTTAAGCCCCTCGAAGAATTTCGCCTCATGGGTGAAGTCGGTTTCGGGGCGAACGAAGTTAGCAGCCGAGAACACCACCATGTCGAATTCGGCGTTCGTGACATCGACCAGCCAGCGCATGTTGCGCAGCCGCACGGTGCGCGAAAGCGACAGCGTGGCGCTGCCGCCTGGGTCGAAGCGCAGAATGGTCGGCATCGCCTCGGTGTGGATGAAATTGCCGACGTTGTGACCGGAACTTGCGTGGACCGCCTGCAGCCCGGGCAGGTCAGCGGGATTGGCCGGCACCGTCGGCAGAAACAACGGCCGCACCAGGCTGAGGAAGTTATGCGCATGATAGGGCCGCAGGAACAGCACCCGGGGAAGGCTTGGCATCCGTCAATCTCGCTGTTTTGGGTGCGCTGCGCGGACCTGGGCGGGCCCTTTGTCAGCCCATGTTGCGGATCATCGCCGCGACGCGGCCCATGGTGGCGGCGCAGGCCTCGGGGGGGCGGGTGTCGAAATCGGCGGGAGGCAGCGGCGCGTCGAGCGGCGGGAAGGGCGTGCGCGGCGCACCGAGGAAGGTGCGGGCGGCCTCGAAGTTGCTGTCGCGGAAGCGCCGGCGCAGCGTCTGGCGGGCCTTGAGCGACAGGATGCCGGCGCGGGTTTCCTGCAGCGCCTCGGCATTGGCCTTCGCCATCTCCACCAGCCGGACGACGAAATCATGGTGGCCCTCGCGCCGGTCCAGCCAGGGGTTGGAGATGCGCAGGTATTCCAGCGCGTCAGGCGGCAGCGAGACCTTGTGCAGCACCGACGGCGCGGGGGGCCGGAACTCGGGCCAGGACGCAAGGCCGAGCGTGCGCAGGAAATCCGCGAGGATGCCGTCGGGCAGATGGGCGCGGTCGAACAGCCGCAGCCGGATCGCGTCCGCCCCGAACATCTCCATCCAGGGACGCAGCAGACGCATGGCATCGAGGAAGAACAGCCCCTCCTCGGCGATGTAGGTCTCGATGGTGCGGGGCTCGCGGGTGTCGAAATCCTTGACGAACTGGTTGTAGAAGCTCTCCATGTGGCTGTCGGGGCTACGCAGGTAGAAGATCACCCGCACGTCGTGGTGGGCCTTGAGCGCCTCCAGCCGGGTGGGGTCGAGGCCGAGGCCGAATTCCTCGGAGCTGAGGACCGCGACGGGCTGGGGGGCGGCATCAAGCTCGGCCAGAAGCTCGGACCAGAGCGGCAGCGACGGCAGCGGCGTATCGCGCAGGGCGGGGTCCTTGAGCTCCCAGCACAGCCGGAAATGCGCCTCGTGGATGCGGCCGGCGCGGGGATAGAGGATCCCGAGGGCGTCCAGCGCCGCACGGTTGCGCGCCAGGCTGCTTTGCAGGAAGGTCGTGGCGGTCTTGTGCGAGCCGATGTGCAGGAACAGGATCTTGCGGCCGCCGGTGGCAGCCTGCGCAGTAGAGGTCGGCATGTCAGCGCCCAGTGGTGCGCACGAGTGGCGCGTGCATGTCGAGGGAATCGAGGAAGGCCCAGGCATAGCTGTCGCCCAGACCCGCGAGCCGGCGATGCACCTCGGCGATGTGGTGGTCCATGTCGGGCAGCGTGAAGGGCTGGGGCGCCAGTGTGGCGAAGGCACCGGGGCCAAAGGATTTCTGCATCATCACCCAAAGATCGGCCGCGGCCCGCGCAAAGGAGGGGCGCAGATCGGGGCGCAGGCCCCCATGTGTCCAGTTGACCGTGTTGACGTAGGACGCCAGCAGCGGCGGCAAATCGTTCCAACCCTCGGACAAGGCGCGCCTGAGCATCATCCGGAACATCTCGAGCGAGTAGAAACCGCGTTCGTCGCCCTGACGGATGTCCTGTCCGGGGTGCTGGCGATAGCCATACTGCACATGGGGCAGCATGGGCACGTTGCGGGCATACTGCAAGGTGAGAAGCTGGAAGATCTGATCGTCGAAGGCGCGGATATGCTCGGGGAACCACACCTTGCGGTTATCGAGAAAGTCGCGCCGGTAGACCCGCCGCCAGATCGTGGGCTGCCCGGCCGTCAGCGCCGCCCCGGGCACCATGACGAAGTGCCCGGCGCCGAAGCGGTGGCGTGGTAGCGCGGTGAAGGCGGGATCCGAGGCCTCGTAGGAGGGTTCGCGCCACTCGGCCTCCCCGTCCATGTGCAGCCATTCGAAGCCGCCCTGCACCACCTCGGCGCCGGTGTAGCGCGCCAGTTCCAGCAGCTCGGAGAACAGCCCCGGGCCGGGCACGTCGTCGGCGTCGACAAAGGCGACATGGCTCGCGTCCGACATGATCCGGCCGTGGTTGCGCGCCGAGGCGCAGCCGCCGTTGGCCTTGGGCAGAAGCCGCACGCGGGGGTTGTCGCCGTAGAGATCGCGCACCAGATCGCCCGAGCCATCGGTGGAGCCGTCATCGACCACCAGCGCGCGTATCCCTTCGCCGGGGCTGGACAGGATGCCGTCGACGCAGGCCGCGATCCAGGACCGGGCATTGTACATCGCCACCACCACATCGAGACCCGGGCGCCGCGTCTCCGGCCCGGCGGTGTGGCGCAGCGCCAGCATCGGCGCCCCGGCCACCGGCAGCCAGCAGTGTCGCGGGGCATCAGGCGCTTGGGGGTCCGCGGACGCCTCGTGGATCAGCCAGGCCGGCGGGGTCGTCCACATCTCGCCCAACAGATGTGCGACCGGGGTGTCGTGCAGCGCGGTCAGGATGTCTGTTTCGGCCTGCGGAGCAGTCAGCTTGAGCAACTGCGGGCGCAGGTCGGCCAGTGTGGCGGCGGGAAGCGTGGGCAGGGCGCAGGCCTCGAACTCCTCGGACGGAGGGGGGCCGGCCTGCAGGAAGGCGGGGAGGGCGCGGCTGCGGTTGTGCGGGCGCGGTGGATAGAGCGCCGCCAGCGCGGCCGCATCACTGGCCTCCAGCACCGCGCCGAGGCGCATCGGGTCGATCCCCGGTGCGACGTCCGGGGCGCCGGCGCCCACCGCCAGCGGCACCGCGATGACCGTGTCGAGCCCCAGCGCTGCGATATTGGCCTGCAGCGCGGCGAATGCGTCGGGGTCGGGCTCGAACGCCCAGACCATCCAGCCGGGAAACGCCAGTGCAAACGGCAGCGCGAAGCCGCCGAAGCCCGCGCCGATGTCCACCGCCGTGCCCTCGAGCGGCAGGGTCTGTGCCGACAGGGCGGGCTCGTAGATGGTGCGCAGGCGCCACAGCGTGTCGTCGCGCAGGAAGGGGTCGGGTGGGGCGCGCAGTTCCAGCCGCTGGCCAAAGGCGCGCAACATGAGGGTGTCGGCGACGCTAAACGGCGCGGTGGCCGCGCGGTCCGGCGTGGGCGGGCTTGCAGGGGCTGGGTTCACGGGGCTGCGGGCGGTCTCAGGCGGCATGGGGCACCTCGGGCAGGTGGCGGCGCAGATGCCCCAGCGGGGCGAGGGCCTCGGGCAGCGGATCGGGCAGATGCAGCCACAGCGGATCGGACAACCGCAACACGGCCGCCAGCATCTGGTAATAGTGGTAGCGGTGATAGTGCGAGATCGACTTGCCGCACCAGTCCGCGAGCTTGAGGCACGACAGCAGTACCGCCGCGCGGTGTTCGGGGTCGTGGAACTCCAGCCGGGTTGCGAAGCTCTGCAACGTCATGCGCATCACCGCCAGGATGTCGAACCGAGTGTCCGAGGCGGTGGCGGTGATCTGCGGGCGTTGGTAGCGGCGGAAATAGGTGAAGCACGGCGTCTGCACGAAGGCCAGCCGGTCGGCGGTGGCCAGCGCGTTGGTGTGGAAAAAAATGTCCTCGAAGAAATGGGTGTCGGGAAAGCGCAGGCCGGCGTCGCGCAGGAATTGCGTGCGCACCGCCTTGTTGGCCGCCTGCGGCTCCAGGATCTGGGCGAGGGCGCGCAAGCGGGTGGTGTGGGGATGGGTGCGGCCGGCCACGCCATCGGGGCACAGCGCCTCGATCGCCTCGAAAACAGGCGTATCGTAGAACGGGCGCAACTCATCGCGCACCTCCGACAGTACGCCGCGGCACAGCACCAGGTCGGGGGGAGTGTCCGGGCCGGCGGCGTCGATGGCATCCGCGATCGCCTGGAAGGCCCAGTTCGGGCGGCAGTCGTCGGCGTCGAGAAAGCACACATAATCCCCACGCGCCTGTGCCAGCGCGGTGTTGCGCGCCCCCGACAGCCCGTCGTTGGCCTGCCGAATCACCCGCAGGCGCGGATCCTCCAGCCCGGCAAGGATTTCGGGCGTTGCGTCCGAGGAGCCGTCATCGACGACAAGGTACTCGAAATCCCCGAAGCTCTGCCCAAGCACCGCCCGCACGCTGGTCATCAACACGGGACCGTCGTTGAAGGTAGTAGTGATGCAGGTCAGTTTCGGCATGTTCGGCCCACCCATACGCGCCTTTTCAATCCGGATTCAATCCGGACGACGCAACCGTCGACGGTTCATCATCGCACTTGGACAGCCTCCGGGGAACAGCTAAACGGGAGCTTTGGCTGTATCTGGGTGACGCGGCCGCGCCGCATGACGCCCCGGGGTTTTCCATGTCGGCCATGAGATCAGGTGCGGGGCGGGCGGAAGTTGATCCATGCCAGTACATCCGAGCGACGCCATCCGACAGAACGCCCGCCAAGGCTTGCGGGGGCCAAAAAAGAACCTTCAGATATCATGCTGTTGCCATTTGCCTTGACAAGTCTCTGGGCCCCATGCGCAGGTCTGCGCGCAATCAGGCCCGGCCCGGCAGCCCGTGGGGGATCCAGTGTTTTCCGTTATCATTCCCTGCTGCAACGAGGAAAATTACATCCGCGGCTGCCTCGATGCGCTGCTGTCCCAGGCCGGCCTGCCCGACGACCACGGGATCGAGGTCATCGTCGCGGCCAACGGCTGCAAGGACCGCACGGTGCAGATCGCCCGCGCCTGCGAGGGTGATTTCACCGCCCGCGGCTTTGCGCTTCAGGTCCTCGACATCCCCGAACCCGGCAAGACCGGCGCGCTGAACCGGGCCGAGGCGGCGGCGCGCTTCGGCGCACGGGTGTTCGTGGATGCCGATGTGATCCTGTCCGAGGGCGTTCTGGCGGAGCTGGGCACGCTGCTGGACGCCGACACCCCGGTATATGCCAGTGCCACGGTCACCATCCCCACCCCGCGCAGCGCCATCAGCCGCGCCTATGCCCGGGTCTGGACCAACCTGCCCTTCGTGCGCGACGGTGTGCCGGGCATCGGGCTTTATGCCGTCAATGCTCCCGCCCGAAGCCGCTGGGGTGCGTTTCCGCCGATCTATTCCGATGATCGTTTCGTGCGCATGAACTTCGCCCCGCATGAGCGGCGCAAGGCGCGCGCCAGCTACCGCTGGCCGCTGCCCGAGGGGTTGCGCAATCTCATCCGGGTGCGCCGCCGCTGGACCGAGGGCAACCGCGAGCTGGTGAAGAAATACCCCCAACTGATGGTCAACGAAAGCGAGCGCAACAAGACGCCTGCCAACCTGCTGGCGCTGCTGGCAACGCCTCTGGCCTCGACGGCATTCGTCTCTGTCTATGTCGCAAGTGAACTGCTGGCCCGACTGCCACGGCGCCGGACCGGCTTCCACTGGCGACGTGGCCGCGCCTGAGAGCCCGATTCAGAATGGCGTGAATGTTTTCAGGCTCTTGCGAGGATTCTGGTTAGGCGGCGGATGTGGGCGATCAGCAGCCATGCCTCGGCGCTCTCGACGGTTTTTTCCCAATCCCTTGCCAGACGGCGGCAGCGGCCAGGCCATGCAAAGGTCCGCTCGACGCCCCATCTGCGAGTCAGCACCTCGAAGCCCTTGGCACTGTCGGAGCGCTTCACGATCTGCAGCGTCCAGCGCCTGAGGCTGGCCAGGGCGTTGCGCAGTTTCGGCCCGGCGTGGCCGCCGTCCGCGAACATGTGGCGCAGGTTCGGGGCCTCGCGACGGAGCCTCGCCAAGACCTCGGGCGCGCCATCGCGGTCCTGAATGCCGACGCTGTGGACCGTGCAGGCGATCAGGTTGCCGCAGGTGTCGGTGATGATGTGGCGCTTTCGCCCCTTGATCCGCTTGCCGGCATCAAAGCCGGAAAGCGACGTGTTTTCAGAGGCCTTCACACTCTGGCTGTCGATCACGCCGGCCGTCGGCTGCGCATCCCGTTCCGCCATGTGGCGCACCCGCGCGACCAGCGCCCGGTTGGTCTCGGCGAGCAGGCCGCTGTCGCGCCAGCGACAGAAACAGTACCGACCGGTCGAGACCGGCGGAAAGTCGCGGGGCAGAAACGACCACGCGCATCCCGACGCCGCGATGTGCCAGATCGCATTCCAGACCCGCCGCAGGTCCACCTGCCGCGGGCGCCCGAGCCGGTTGCGACCGGGCAGCAGCGGGTCGACAACAGCCCATTCTTCCGCCGTCAAATCGCTTGGATGGCGTCCGGTCTTCCGCCCATGCTGCGCACGAGGGAGTTCGGTCCAGGACATCGTGATCTCCGTTCAGCTTGGTAACCGAACTGAATCACAACCTACTGAATTCACTCAACGCCTTTCAGATCAGCCTCTTACGGATCGGCTGTTTGGCCCGCCCTCGCACCGGGCTGGGGAATGTCCCGCCCGATGTTGAACTTCGTGGAGTGGAGGGTGGCGTTGCTCTCCCTGAGCCGTAGGCTCGGGGTGTTCAATCCAGATGGAGAGCAACACCATGAAGAGAGTTACCACATCCCCGCTGGCGCTGGCCAGCACGGCCGACCTGACGACGGCGGTCGAGGAGGCGCGCGACGCGGTCGGGGCGAGCTTCGAGCATTTCTGCCTGATGGCGGGGCTCGCGAGCCTCACGCAGATGCTGGAGGAGGACGCGATGACGCTGGCCGGGGCTCCGCATGCGCGCGCGGCCGACAAGCCGGGATACCGCTGGGGCCGCACCCGGGGCCGCGTGGGCTTTCACGGTGGCAAGGTGGAGATGGAGCGCCCACGGGTGCGCTCGAAGACCACCGGCAAGGAACTGGCGCTGCCAAGCTGGAAAGAGGCGGCCGAGGCCGGCTGGCTGGAACAGTGGGCGATGAGCCTGATGCTGATGAACGTGGCCA